>SYHX01000055.1 GCA_005799025.1 Bacteroidota bacterium
CGACGATCCCCATACGATGGGCGATCTGAACGGGCGGGGCGATCCGATGAGAAGGATCGTGTTGGGCGGTCTCCATCGCGCTTGGGGCGATCCCCGTACGATGGGCGGTCTCCATCGCGCTTGGGGCGATCCCCGTACGATGGGCGATCTGAACGGGCGGAACGGTCCGATGAGAAGGATCGTGTAGGGCGGTCTCCATCGCGCTTGGGGCGATCCCCATACGATGGGCGATCTGAACGGGCGGGGCGGTCCGATGAGAAGGATCGTGTCGAGCGGTCTCCATCGCTCTTGGGACGACCCCCATAGGATGGGCGATCCGAACGGGCGGGGCGATCCCCATAGGATGGGCGATCCGAACGGGCGGGGCGATCCCCATACGATGGGCGATCCGAGCGTTCTGTTTGGGATGCACGGCTCGGCGGCACAAAGTCCGACGTTGAACGATCATTGCTTTTGTTGGCAGCCCTAGGGCGCATTGATCCATCGCTCTCTTGACGAGATGCAGGACCCGAATAATCTTCGGATTTCTTTTTCACAAATAAAATTTAAGGGGCGGTTCAGGATAAAGTATCGGCAGCATCCCTGCTGTCCATGTTGTTTTCATTTTCAGAGTTAACATCCTGAACGGAATGTCCTTCGTAAGTGACCTCCGATCCATCGGAGTCTTGGGAAGAAATGTGTTCGGAATCTATTTGATTGTCTGCACCGAACGGTCCGTGCAGCATTTCCGAGAGGGAGAGGCCATCTTCGTCATCACGACCAATTTCGTGGCCTTCATGCTCAAGATCCTTGAGCTGAGGGAGTTGCTTAATATTATTTATGCCGAAATAATCCATAAAGAGATCGGTGGTGGCATACAGCGTCGGCCTTCCAGGACCATCGCCTTTGCCGCTGATTTTGATGAGGTTTTTTTCGAGTAATTTTTGAATGGAAAAATCACAGTTGACCCCTCGGATTTGCTCAACCTCGGATTTGGATACAGGCTGTTTGTAAGCAACAATCGAAAGCGTCTCCAAAGAGGCAACCGACAATTTCCGTTTGGATTGCTCCAAAACTGCTTTTTGAACAATAGGCAGAAAAGCACTACGAGTCAAAAAGCAATATCCGCCACCACTTTGCACCAATTCAAATCCGCCCGGGCGTTGTTGCCATTCATTCACCAACTCATCCAGCACCTGCTGAACTTGGCTTAATTTAATCGCTTCCGGAAGCAACGAAGAAAGAAGAGCTGTTACCTGACGGGTGTCCAAAGGTTTTTCGCTGGCAAAAAGAAGCGCTTCGATTTGATGGGCCATATCCTGAACGCCCTCAAAAACCACCTGAAAGTCCAAACCGCGATCAAATGGTGAGTGCAAATCCGGTTCTGATGAAGAAACTTCCTCAAGAGATGAGCTCAATTGGGGTACTGTTTCCTGACCAAAATTCGGATTCACTTCAAGCTCTGCCTCCAAAATATGGGCGTATTCAGCCGCAATAGGCGCTGTCTCGTTGTTGAGATTAGCGTTTTGGGGCTTTTTATCGCCTTTTTTGGCCTGTTTTTTCATCGTGGCAAAACTAATTGGAAATCGACCCCTAAATTCGTATACAAGAAATTAATCCTTAATCCCCCTTAAACCGCTTTTTATCCCGAATTCCATGCAAATTAACCGTAGGCTTTGCCCCAGCTTCTATTCCTCTTCTGTTCTGATCCTTTTGTTCATTTCTGTCATGCTAACCGCCTGCCAAAACGCTTCCAAAAACACCAATAAAGAAAAAAACAAGGATTTTCAGGTTTTGGCAGACCAATTTGCAGACATACAGGTATTGCGATATCGTATACCGGGATTTGAAAACCTTAGCCTACAACAAAAGGAGCTCCTTTATTACCTCAGCCAAGCCGCTCGTTCGGGCCACGATATCATCTGGGATCAGAATTACCAACATAATCTTTTGATTCGAAAAACCCTTGAAAATATTGTGGAACATTACGAAGGCGATCGTAAGGATACTCGTTGGGAACAATTTATGGTCTACGCTAAGAGGGTTTGGTTCAGCAACGGCATTCATCATCATTACAGCACACGCAAGTTCTTGCCCGAATTCGATACCACGTATTGGAATACGTTAATCCTCGGCTGTCCCAAGGCGAATTTTCCAGTAACCCCAACCTGTTCCAGCCCAAGTCAATTGGCCGCGTTCCTGCAGCCAATCTTATTCGACCCACAACGAGATGTCAAGCGAGTCAATCAAGAAGCAGGTGTCGACCTAGTCGCTGGTTCATCCAACAATTTTTACAGCGGAGTATCCCAAAAGGAAGTCGAAGCTTATTACAAGCCTCTCAAGAACCCCAGCGATACCACGCCAATTTGGTTAGGCCTTAATTCACGGCTTACCAAAGTCAATGGAAAAGTCACCGAAATACCTTGGAAATCAGGTGGTTTATATGGTCAAGCGATTGATAAAATTATTTTTTGGCTTCAAAAGGCCGTAAATGTAGCCGAAAATCCCAAACAAAAGAAAGCTCTTGAGTTGCTCGTTACCTATTACCAAACAGGGGATCTCAAAACATGGGATGCGTATAACATTGCTTGGGTACAGGATACCGAATCCATGATTGATGTAGTCAACGGATTTATTGAAGTTTATGGCGACCCCTTGGGTATGCGGGCCTCGTATGAGTCTGTTGTTTCCTTCAGGGATATGGAGGCCACCAAGCGAATCAAGGCTATCGGCGATCAAGCCCAGTGGTTTGAGGACCAATCACCTATTTTACCCGAACACAAAAAAGCAAAAGTCACCGGCATTTCAGCTAAAGTCATCACGGTTGTTCAGGAAGCGGGTGATGCTTCGCCATCCACCCCCATAGGAATTAACCTCCCCAACGCGGACTGGATTCGCAAAATGCACGGCTCCAAATCGGTAGCGCTTGGTAACATTGTTTACGCATATAATGAAATGGGCGCCAAAGGAAGCTCCATCCAAGAATTTGCCTGGGATCAGGCCGAAATCGATCGTTCACGGCAATATGGCCCTCTGGCCGGAGACCTCCACACCGACCTTCACGAGGTCATTGGGCACGCATCGGGTCAGCTCAACCCCGGTATCGGAACCCCCAAAGAAACCCTCAAGCAATACGCCTCCACCCTCGAAGAGGCCCGTGCGGACTTGGTTGCATTGTACTATATCATGGATCCCAAACTCACTGAATTGGGCGTAATGCCCAGCCTTGAAGTGGGCAAAGCCGAATACGATGGTTACATTCGTAACGGCCTGATGCTGCAGCTTCGTCGATTAGAGGCCGGCGAAAATCTCGAAGAATCCCACATGCGCAATCGCCAGCTCAACGCCGCCTGGGCCTACCAGAAAGGCCTAGCCAACAAGGTTATCGAGCGTAAACAACGAGATGGTAAAACCTATTTTGTGGTGAACGATTACAAGGCTCTTCGCAATTTATTCGGTCAATTGTTACAAGAAATTCAGCGAATCAAAAGTGAAGGAGATTTCAATGCCGGTCAAGCCTTGGTGGAGACCTATGGGGTGAAAGTCGACCAGCCCTTGGTTGCCGAAGTCAAAAAGCGTTTTGAATCCATCCAATCCAAGCCTTATTCAGGATTCATTCAACCCCGCCTTGTCCCTGTCATGGTCAACGGCCAAATCAAAGACGTCAAAGTTGAATACCCCAATAATTTTGTGGAACAGATGATGGAATTTGGCCGGGAATATGCAACCCTGCCCGTGGTGAATTAACAAGCTCGGCGGGGTATTTACCTAAATCGATAAGTTGTTATCCGCGGATCAGATCCCTGGATATTACTATACGCTGAACCTCGGAGGTTCCTTCGTAAATCTGGGTGATTTTGGCATCGCGCATCATGCGCTCCACATGATATTCCTTCACATAACCGTAGCCTCCATGGACCTGTACGGCTTCGGTCGTCACTTTCATGGCCACGGTGGAAGCAAACAACTTGGCTTGAGCTGAAGCAATGTCATAGTTCATGTGCTGATCCTTGAGCCATGCGGCTTTGAGGCAAAGCAAACGAGCCGCTTCAATTTCGGTAGCCATGTCTGCCAGTTTGAATTGAATAGCCTGGTGATTCATAATTTCGGTTCCAAAAGCTTTGCGTTCTTTGGAATATTGGACACTAAGTTCCATAGCGCCACTGGCAATACCCAGAGCTTGAGCAGCGATCCCGATACGACCTCCTGCTAAAACTTTCATGGCAAATTTGAATCCAAAGCCGTCTTCACCAATACGGTGGGATTTGGGGACTTTCACGTCAGTGAACATGATGCTGTGGGTATCGCTACCCCGGATGCCCATTTTGTCTTCTTTTTTGCCTACTTGTACACCGGGCCAGGCCTTCTCTACCAAAAAAGCATTGATGCCTTTGTGACCTTTGGCGACATCTGTCTGGGCAATAACAATATAATACGAGGCAGAATTGCCGTTCGTTATCCAATTTTTAGTCCCGTTCAAAAGATAATGTTCTCCTTGGTCTAAGGCCGTTGTCCTCTGCGATGTTGCATCGGATCCAGCCTCCGGTTCGGATAAACAAAATGCCCCGATTTTTTGGCCGCTAGCCAAAGAGGGTAAATACCGTTGCTTCAGTTCCTCTGAACCAAAAGCCTCCAATCCCCAACAAACCAGGGAGTTATTCACCGACATACAAACAGAAGCGGAGGCATCCACCTTAGAAATTTCTTCCATCGCCAAAACATACGAAACCGTATCCATACCCCCACCACCATACTGTGTACTTACCATCATACCCATCAATCCCAGTTCTCCCATTTTAGCAATTTGGGCCGCAGGAAATTCTTGTCGGTTGTCCCGTTCAATAACACCGGGTAACAGTTCCACCTGTGCAAAATCGCGGGCAGCTTGACGAATCATTTGGTGTTCTTCGGATAATTCAAATAACATAATATAATTTGTTAAAAAGGCCGGTCTTGATCAAGGTTATGGAATAAAATTGAGCGAGTGCCAAAGGTAAAATCAAAGAGGTTTGAATTGTTCAAAGGCCTCCAGGCAATCAAAACAATAATGCAAAGACCGGCACAGCGTCGGGCCAAAAGGGGATTTCATGGAGGTGTTTTGGGAGCCACAGCGTGGGCAGGCGGCTTGGGCCAAGGCCTCTAAATCAGGCCCCGCACAACCTGGCCGGCGACGAGGCGGGGGTGCTAGTCCAAAATTCCGAATCTTTTCCCTTCCGACTTCGCTGATTCTTTCTGAAGTCCAGGGATTCTCAAAGGTTGTTTGCACGTCAACGCTTGGGGCCCCCGCCTCAAGCAAAGCCTCTTGAACGGTTTTTTCCATCCACCGGAGAGCTGGGCATCCAGCAAAGGTGGGGGTCAACACAACCCGAACCCCGCCATCTTCATCCACCGTCATCCGGGTTACGATGCCCAAATCCACCACCGAAATGGCCGGAATTTCGGGGTCGGGAACCTGGTCCAAGACTTCCCAATAGCGTTGCAATACGGGGTTGAGACCCTGCGGAATATTTCCCTGTAGGCCCTGCGCGGTATCCGGAGTTGTCGGCTCGAGGTTTACCATTCGGCTTGGGGATCTAGGCGAAAAACCGCCGTCATTTCTTCCAAAAGAGGGGCTAAATATTCGGAATGGTAGCCTTGACGACCACCCAAGACGGGCTCCATACGTTGCAATCCCGAGGCCTCCACATCAACCCCCCACGATGCCATGGATTCCAAAGCCCTTGCTTGCCATTGCATTTGAAGTTTTTGCTCGCCAGGGTACCAGCCTTGGCCCGTAGTCCCTACCTCTTCCATTAAATCCGTCTCCCCGGGCCAAGACTCAAAAAGACCAAGAGCCAACGGCCAAACCTCCTTGAGTGCGGACAACATCCGAAGCCGGCTCTCCTCACTTCCATGGAGCAGGGATTTCATCCAGGTATGGGCATGGAACGTATGGTACTTAACTTCTCCGCGCAACTTGGTCGCCAACGCATGCAAGGCGGGATCCTGAATTTGGGACAAAGATTCGTAGCGCAAAGCCACTGCTTGATCATAACACCAATGACGAACCAAGCTAAAGGCATAATCGCCGATAGGCTGCTCCACCAACCACGAAGAAAGCATTTGATTTTCGGGGCGATTAAAAGCAGTTTGATCCGGATTATCAAGGCCGTACCTTTGATGGAGGATCTCGTAAAAGGCCAAAGAATGACCCACTTGATCCTGGGCGATGGACGAAAATGCAATATCTTCTTCCAAAATAGGCCCTAAGCCGGTCCATTCCGAATTACGATGGCCCATCACCAGTTGATCATCCGCCAAATGCAACAAGTAGCGGGCCAGTGGATGGGTTGGTAGCGATGTAGGCATCATAAGTTGGACTGTCGGGCTTTGTACGCCTCAATTTTATCGTTGACTTTATAGCCGGCTGGGTCCCGGTAACTTTTGGAGGGAGTGGTTCGAAAAACCTCTTCATCCGCATAATCCATTTCCAAGACATCGGCGGTGCAGACCACCCAAAGATTGGAGGTCTCCCCGCGGCGAGCAAACTGTTCTTTGGCCATGGCCATCGCTATTTCCAGACTAGGGGCATGAACAATGCCCACACTACTGTGCTTTTCGCCCCGACGACGCTGATGGAAAACCTGGTAAGAGGGCCAATGATCGCCAGGAATCAAAACAGGAGGTTGATGGGCAGGGACCTCTTCGGCCTGCAAACGATTAACCCGAGGGTCAAGGGATAGAATAGGCATCCACGTCGGGTTTAAGCTAACGGTGTGGCGTAACGGGCATCTGCGCGCCGCAGGGCTGCTCTAACCCAGGCTCCCCGCTCCTCGGCAACCTTACGCACCGCCAACCGTTCCCGGTTGCAAGGCCCGTTACCGTTAATCACTTGAAAGAAAGTGTCCCAATTGGGTTCGGTGAATAACCACTGTCCGGTCGATTCATCCTTACGCAGTGCAGGGTCCGGAAGACTTAGACCCAACTCCCATATTTTGGGAACGTACATGTTGAGAAACTGTTGACGCATGACATCATTTGAAGCCATTTTGACTTTCCAACGCATCAAGGTTTCTGTATGCTGCGACATGGTATCCGAAGGGCCAAAAAAATGCATGATGGGTTCCCACCAACGATTCAAGGCACTTTGTAACATTTCTCGTTGCATAGACGTACCGGTAGCTAACCACACAAAAACCGAGTGTCCCTGCTTGAGGTGGAAACTCTCTTCGTAACAAATCCGTTCCAATGCCCGACAATAGGGGCCATAAGAGCCTTTGGAATTGGCGACTTGGTTGACAATAGCGGCCGCATCAATCAGGAAACCAATTACCGCCACATCGGCCCAAGTCTCGGCGGGATAATTAAAAACATTGGAATATTTGGACTTGCCATTGATCAGGTCGTTGAGCATATCCTCCCGACTTTTGCCTAGGGTTTCAGCAGCCGAATACAGGAGTTGAGCATGGCCAACTTCGTCTTGAACCTTGGCCATCAACGCCAATTTGCGACGAAAACCTGGGGCACGCGTTATCCATGTGCCTTCGGGCAATGCACCAATGATTTCGGAATGGGCATGCTGCTCTATCATTCGAATTAGCTGCTTGCGGTAGGCCGCAGGCATCCAATCCCGTGGTTCTATCTTTTCGCCACGGGCAATACGCTCCTCAAATTGAGCGAGCAATTCCGGATTTTCGGCTGGAGCTTTGAGCTCCTCAGCTCCGGCAGGGACATATCCTCCTCCGTACATAACAATTAATTTAAATGGTTGGATTTAATGAGTTTGGTTTGGCGCTGACGTTGAGTGGGCAATTCCGTACAACCACAGATCCAAAAATCGTTGGGCCAAGGGGATCAGCGCTTCGGCATCAGGGCGAATGGCGCTATGCATTGAACCGTTCATCAAAAGCAAAAGTTGACGCCCCAGCCAAAGGGGATCCCCCTGCACAAAAACTCCTTGGTTCATACCCTCCTGGAAGAGCCTGGCAAAAAATTGTTCATAATCCAAACGCAAAGTCTTGAAAGCTTGCAGAGAAGGATCGCTCAAATGACGCCATTCGTGGACGAAGACCCCAACCGCTTCCCGATCCGAGAATAATAAACGAAGATGTTCCTTGATGGCCAAGGCTAGGCGATCTGTCACCGATAAATCCATTGCGGAAATACGCTGAGCCGTGGAGACAAAGGCATCAGCCATCCCGAAACAAATCTCGTGGAGCAGGGTCTCCTTGGACGAAAAATGGTTGTAGAGCGAGGGGGCCTCAATCCCACTCACCGAAGCCAATTCCCTCATTGAGGTGGCAGCATACCCCTTTCGATGGAAAAGCTCCGTGGCCAAACGGGCTATCTGTGCCCTACGACCATTTCCAATTATCGTATTGGAGGCAATTTCGGCAGGTTGTCCCTCAAACATGGGTCAAAGATACGAACGATCGTTAGTTCGTATTGCAATAACTGCTTTTTTTCATTAGTGACCTAAGTTACATAATGTGCCAAAACCTGTTCTTTGGTCCTAACCCTGTACTTTTGCGGTCATCATCATTTTCGGGCTCTTGCCAATATGAACCCAATGCCCAAAAGTCCCCTTATTCTCGCGCTTAAGCCCGGAATCCTGCAAATTGGCCTTGCTAATATGCTTTTGTGGGTAATCCTGATGAATTCCGGATGCCGACCGGATCGCTTTGCGGATGGGGTGAGTGTGGACCTGCGCTACGAAACCGATACCTTGCTCTTCGATACGGTCCTTGTTCAAGCCTCCTCCATTACTCGGCGTTTCAAGGTGTACAATCCCACCGAAACGGATTTGTTGATCGACCAAGTTTTTCTGGGTTCTACCATGGCTACCTCCACAGGAAGCAGGCCCTCGGGCTTTAGGCTCAACATCAACGGGCTCGCGGCCAATCGAGTGAACGGTTTGCGCTTGGCGGCCAAGGATAGTATTTACATTTTTGCGGAGGTAACCGTGGACCCAAATGACAGCCTAACACCTTTCTTGGTTACGGATTCGGTGTTTTTTGTGACTGGGAACCGCATCGGTAAAGTCATGTTAACCGCTTTCGGGCAGAACGCCCGATTTTATAAGGACTCCATCATCGGAACCTCGGTATGGACCAACGAGAAACCTGTGGTGATTTACAATTCCATCCTGGTGGATTCCATGGCGACCCTATGGATTCAGCCTGGGACCAAAATTTATTTCAATGGCCTTTCCACCCTTTATGTTCTGGGCACTCTGCGAGCACAGGGTACGGCCGAATCACCCATCGAAATGCGCGGTGACCGTTTGGATCCTTTCTACAGGGACCTTGCAGGGGCATGGAATGGGATTCACTTCCTGCGAGGCTCGGGCAATCATTTCATGCGCCATGTGGTGCTGCGGAACGGGTCGGTGGGCATTCGTGTGGACTCCTTGCCTGTCAATGGATTAGGCCCCAATCTTCGGCTCGAAAGCGTGTGGGTGGATCATTTTGCCCAGGCCGGTATTTTTGGTAACACTGCCCATATCGAAGGCGATAATATTCTGGTGAGCAATTGCGGTTTGTTTAATTTTCTAGGCGATTACGGGGGCATATACCGATTCAGGCACAGCACCTTTGTGCACATGAATTCTGAATTTCCGAGGTCGTATCCTCTCTTTGTGATGAGCAACAGAAATTTAGGGCAACCGCCACGACCCAACAACGCCTCGCTGGACTTGTTCAATTGCATCCTGTGGGGAAGTGCGGATGAAGAATTGGCGCTGGATACCACTGGTTTGGGCAACGTTACCTACAACCTTCGGTACAGCATTCTTCGAAGCCTGAGAGTTTGGCGGGGCCAAAACCTGCGTTACGCGAACCCCAGGTTCAAAAATCCATCCGAGCGGATTTATACCATTGACACCTTGAGCCCAGCATTCCGTGCCGGCGAAGACCTTCGATCCACTTACCCTGCTTTGGGCTTTGACCTTCAAGGGCGATTACGCCCTGCCATTCCCACCTTAGGCTGTCTGGAACGATTCGAATAAAGCCTTTCACTTGAGCGTTGTTTTAAGTGCCTAAGGCAAGGCAAGACCCTGCAGATGGTATCTTTGACTTAATATATTTTGAACTTTCTTCCGTTAATGCCATTCAAACAAATTCCATGATTCTCGTTCCCTACGATTTCACCCCTCCTTGTGACTGTGCGATTCAACATGCTACCCTTATTGCTCGCAAAGGCAACCATTCCATCCAACTTCTCCATGTAGTGAATTCAGACAGCAAATCCTTGATGCGTAGGGATAAAATCAGCCTCAAGGACCTTAACGATCGTATGGCAAACCTAGCGACCAGGGTTCAAAAGGAATCGGGCATCGAAACGGGATACGAAATGGTCACCGGCTCCATCTTCACCACGATCCCTGAGTATGCCGTAGAGTCCAAAGCCAAATTGGTCATCATTGGAACCTCCGGACTCGTAGGGTTGCAGCATTTGTTTGGGTCCAACGTGATGAAAATTGCCGAAAAATCTGTTGTTCCTGATATCATTGTTCAAGAAAGGCCCCTTAGACCGCACGGCTACAAGACCATCGTGATGCCAGTAGATGCCGGTAAAGAATCCAAACAAAAGACCTTCCAAACGGCTGCCTTAGCAAAAATCTTTGATGGAGCCGTCCATATTTTTGCTGCATTTGAAACGGATGAATTCCTGAAAAACGCAGTTGATAACAATATTCATTTTACAACAAGGCACTTTGACGCTCAAAGAATTCCCTATCAAATTGCTTACGAGAGCGAAGATGGGAAACGCTATGTCGACCAAATCACCCAATACGCCATCAGGGTTGAAGCCGACCTGCTTACCATCATGACAGGTGATCACCGAGGCTTGTTAGACATCATATCGGCTTCTGAGACTGAAGGCGAACATATTGTAAATAACCAGGCGCAGATTCCAGTGATGTGCATTGACCCTCAGAACGCCCTCTACGGTTCGGTCTTTACTTATTGATTCATTCGCAATTCCAGCCTATCCCAAACTTACTATGCAAGGCATGATCAACGAAAAATCCAAAACCATTGCGGTCGATTTCGACGGCACAATCGTGGAGCATGCCTATCCAGCTATCGGGAACGAGATGCTGTTTGCCTTTGCAACCCTCAAACGCCTGCAAGAAAGAGGGCATAAATTAATTCTTTGGAGCATTCGGGAGGGACAAACCCTTCAAGAGGCGGTGGATTTCTGCAAAGCGAACGGCGTGGAATTTTATGCAGTTAACGCTAATTTTCACGGGGAGGTTTTGGAACCGGGGGTAAGCGCACGCAAAGTCAATGCCGATATTTTCGTTGACGATCGTAACGTCGGTGGATTTCGAGGATGGAGCGAAATCTATCAGATGTTGCATCCCGAAGATGGTCCTTTTTTTCACCAACTCGAAAACGAAAAAGCCCATTTTAATTACAAGGAGGCTCGTAAAAAGAAAGGCATTTGGGGAAGAATTTTCGGGAAATAAAGTCCCGATGATTCACCTCAAAAATCACGAAGAGCTTGAATGCTGCCGTTTAGCAGCTGATCTGGTGAGCAGGACCTTGGGGATATTAGCGTCCTATGTGAAGCCAGGAATCACTCCCCTCGAATTGGATCATATCGCAGAAACGTATATCCGGGATATGGGTGGAATTCCTGCATTCAAAGGATTGTATGGTTTTCCCAACACTTTATGCATTTCGCCCAATGACCAAGTGGTCCACGGGATTCCGAACAACCAAGCCCTTCGTGATGGAGATATCGTGTCCATTGATTGCGGAGTAAAATTACACGATTTCATCGGCGACCAAGCCTTCACCTTTGCGGTAGGTGCTGTTTCAGAAACCGCTAGCCGGTTGATGCGCATCACCCGCGAATGTCTTGACCTTGGCATTGCCCAGGCCAAGGCTGGGAACCGAATCGGTGATATTGGTTACGCCATTCAAAACCATGCGGAATCTGCGGGCTACGGGGTAGTCCGCGAACTAGTTGGGCATGGCCTCGGACGCCAACTTCACGAAAAGCCCGAAGTCCCCAATTATGGCAAAAAGGGTCACGGTATTCGTCTTGTGGATGGCATGGTGCTTGCCATTGAGCCGATGATCAACGCAGGGAACAAATCCCTACGCCACGAACGGGATGGGTGGACGGTTCGTACGGCGGACAGGTCCTTGTCAGCTCATTATGAACACGATATTGCCTTGATTCAGGGTCAGTGCTCCGTCCTGACGACGTTCCAATATGTGGACGAGGCGTTGCAAGGTTCTCTGCAGGTTTAAATTCACGGCGAAATTTCATTTTCATTATGGGAAGAGCCTTTGAATACCGAAAAGCCCGCAAGTTTGCGCGATGGGACAAAATGTCCAAAATCTTTACCCGCATCGGCAGGGAAATTGCCATGTCCGTCAAAGCCGGTGGACCTGAACCCGAAAGCAATACCCGCCTTCGCGCTGCTATTCAAAATGCCAAGGCCGCCAATATGCCCAAAGACCGGGTCGAGGCGGCGATCAAAAAGGCCTCCAACAAAGACGAAAAGGCTTACGAAGAATTCATATACGAGGGTTATGCCCCTCACGGAATTGCCGTTTTGGTTGAAACGGCCACCGATAATCCCACCCGAACAGTTGCTAATGTAAGGCATATCTTCAGCAAATACGGTGGCTCCATGGGTACTTCAGGGTCTGTAGGTTTTTTGTTTGAGCGCAAAGCCACCTTTCGATTAGACCCAGGGGATAGGCCCGCCGATGAATTGGAACTGGAGCTGATTGATGCCGGTGCCGAGGACGTCCAAGTAGAGGACGGTGAATGGACCTTAACCGCAGCCTTTACGGATTACGGTCAAGTCCAAAAATCACTGGAAAACCTTGGTATTCAGATTATTTCATCTGAGTTAGCCTATATCCCGACCATGACCAAAAGCCTGGAGGAACCCCAGGCCGAGGAGTGCATCCGCTTGATGGATATGCTCGAGGAAGACGATGATGTGCAAAACGTTTACTGCACCTTGGCCTAAAAGACCTTAATGTGAAAGCCCCACTTCTTCCCAAGGTTGGGCG
This sequence comes from Bacteroidota bacterium, assembly GCA_005799025.1. GTDB lineage: Bacteria > Bacteroidota > Bacteroidia > UBA7662 > UBA7662 > SYHX01. The sequence continues at coordinate 13,002 of SYHX01000055.1, forward strand.
ACTTTTGCTTATTTACCCACAAAATTTATTTTTTTGGGGTTGCTGACCTTGAAAAAAGCATTTTTTAGCCTATTTTGGGTCATTAAAACCAAATTATGGACAAGTATAACCAAATTCTCGAGATGGTCACCGGTATGGAAAAGGACTTTCAGAAGTTCTATGATGCCGACAACAAGGCTGCAGGTACCCGCATTCGCAAGGGTTTGCAGGAGCTCAAAGCCCATTGCCAAACTCTTCGCCTAGAAATTCAAGGAATGAAGAACGCGGGCTAAGTTTCGACTACAGCGACAAAATCAAACGAAAACCCCATCCGCTCCAGCGGTTGGGGTTTTGGTTTTTGGTAGATTCGGAAGAAACCGTATAGACTTTGTTGAGTTGAAATTGGGTTGTAAAATGGAATACATCCAGTCCCAGGCCTCCATAGATTCGATTCAGCTTCCATCCCGCTTCGCCATGCATCATTCGGCCTGGTTCAGCAATCCAGTATGTATGTAGTGTTTCGACCGCACGCGTTTTGGCCAAAGCTTTCCAGCGAGTCACGGTCAACCGCTCCGAGGAATATTCTTGCATAAATCCTACCCATTGAGATTGAGAGGAGAGGCTGTAGGGATTTATCCCCCTAATAGCCATGGAAGGGTCCGGCCCAATTCCGTAGGAGGCCGATGACCAATGATGCCAATCCGCAAACTGGGTGGGCATTTGAAGAAATCCTCCCCAAACCGCATAACCATGCCAAACCCGGTCTGCGCCGAGATTGGCCTTGCGGTCCGCATAAACCTGAACCTTGGACCATGGCTTCCACGAATTAGTTTGTGCTTCCCCTCCCTGAAAGGCTCCTGTATTCATTGGCCTAACCCAAGCTTGGTTGATATCAAGGCCGACGGCCATTTCATTGGTGCGACGATAACGTGTCCATCCATTGAACCGACGGCGCTCGGTCATCGGTTCCCAACGCCATCCTGCATTGAACTGGAGCTTGTGATGGTCCGCAAAAATTCTTTGCGTTTCTTGAAGAGGCTTGAGGAGCATAAGACCACTGGCAGATCGAAACCACAAGGATGAGGCCCACATCAGAGATGAATCCGTATTGGAGTTTTGCAACCAATATTGGCGATTTTCCAGTTGGGCGCCAAGCCACATTCTAACTTTCCGATGAACGCGCTGCTCCAAATTCACTTGCAAGCGAGCGGTTCTTACGCCCTCCAATCCGCTGTACGCGGTATAAGCTTCCGGATTTGCATTCGCATCCCAAGCGGGAATGCCTTCCCGAAATCTATTACGCAAACCCGAGAAAAGATGAGTCCCTTGATTGAATACCGCCTGCCCCAAGGGATCCACCGTCACCCCTGCCTTCAAATTCAAACGATATTCCGCATTGTATTGGGACCATTGCAAAGTTGGGAGCCACTGATGTCGTAAAGTGCCCCAACGCAATCCGGCATTCCATTCCCGGTTTAAGTTCCATTCATTCCTGCTTAAGTGACGGAAATTACTAGACCATACCCATCCCTCCAAAGGATTATAAAATCCCCAATCCTTCAATATGTGCTTATTGAGGCTAGTCAATTCCCATTCCTCGTAAGCTCGCCCCGGGAAATCCTTTCCCTTCTGTCTTTTGAAGGTTTCCCATAGATTCCTGAACCCCAATGGCGCAATCCTGCGTAGAGAGTCCTTTCGATCATTCTCCAGATTAACCATCCTCAAACTATCCCCTCTGAAATATCCTAACTGTTCCGAACTGTCCAGACTTATGGTCCTCAAGGATTCCCACAGAGAATCTTGGGCATGATCAGCTTGATCATCCACTTCAAAAACATACTCCGCATCAAAATCATCCTTGCGGTATATTGCTTCTTCGGCCAAAATTAGAGAATCCTCCTCAATCAATTTATCGACCGTATCAACGTTTGCAAAGGTGTCCGCTGGAATAGGATGAATACGTTTAGGGATGTTTGATCCGCTCTGAGACGACGAAACCACTTTGGGTCGAACCCCTCTTGAAGGCAAAATGGACTTGGGGGCAGATTGTTGCCCTGCGATGGGGGTCCCTGCAACCACTTGCTTAAAATTCCGAATGGAACTAACATACCGAATGCTGGCAGATGCTCCCAGCATGCCCACCTGGATGCGAAGGTCTTCCATGCATTGTAACGATACCCCTTGAACCCTCCGGAATTGCTTGGCAATCTGATAACGATCGCCCCCGGGGTTAACCACTTTCAAATCAGCTGCTGCTAAGCTCCAATCCCTGCTTCGCAAAACAAAATAGCCCTCATAAAAATTTACCTTTTGACGGCGAGGCTTCACCCTGATGCGATGCAATCGTTCACCGTCTTCATCTTCCGAACCAAGGTATTCAAAACGATAATACGTGAAAGCCTTGGAAGAAAAAGGAGAAATCCAATCCCCACTTCGAGCAACGTATAAATTAATGTTTGAATAATTAAGATTGGCATTGGAGGAAACCCCGGACGGGAGATTAGACCTTCTCGATAGGACTTTTTCCTCAAACTTTCGTGGTCTTTGGAAACGAATCCTGCTCGCAGACTCCATAACATAAGTCGTCTGTGGGTCGATGCCTTGTTTACGTAGTTGACCTTTAAGAACCCACGGAACTTCTAGGATTTTGAATTGCCCTTTGACATAAGTCTCCGCCTCGTAACTTAATGGGCCAGAGGCATGAAAAGGCGCTGCTGCGATCGCCTTACGCATATACCCATAGGCCGGATCTTCAGCCCCAGCCTTGATGGTAACTTCTTGTAAACCAATGACTCTCCGTAATAATACCAAATCGGGACCCGAGGCCAAACCCTGCGATGCCGCTGCCAAAGAAAAGTTCAAGCGCAGAGGCTGATATCCCAAATGGGAACAATAGATGACATAATCCCCGGCGGGGATCATGATTTCGTATTGTCCGTTTTCGTTGCTCAGTCCAGTTCGTTGACCCGGCTCCATAACGATTGTGGCATAGGCTACGAGCCTACCCTCTGTATCCAAAACCCTGCCTCTTACTTTGATGAGAATTGTAGGATCCTTGTAAACGTGATTCTCCACCGCAAACACCCCAAAACCAGAGACGGTGAACAACAGCGTCCAAAAGAATAATAATCGATAGCAACAAATATATTGGAGCATACGAACCATCCAAGTAACCCTCAACCCGCCCCCTTGAGGAAAAGGCATTGTACCGAAGGCCGGACTCGAACCGGCTCGTCTTGCGACACACGCCCCTGAAACGTGCGCGTCTACCAATTTCGCCACTTCGGCAAGATTAAACTTCAAGAGCCAACCAGCTTACGACTTTAGGCCTCAAGTTGACCATTCACAAAGATACGCTCATGGCAGAGGGTTTGTCTATCTTTGAAGGACCCTATGGCAGCCGGACCTCCTGTAAGCATCAAGACCTCCACCGGTTTCACGATCCTTTGCCTTCATGATCCTCATTACAATCTGGCACATCTAGCCTTGATCAACGACAGCGGCAGCAGGGATGACATGCCCGTTGGATCGGGAGTGACGCATTGCCTTGAGCATCTGTTGTTCAAAGGCACCTCGGACCGCAACACCTTTCAAGTACTATCGGAACTTGAAAACAAAGGGGGAGACCTCAATGCCTTTACAACGAAGGAGCGTTTGGTCCTTCATGCCTCCTGCCCCGCCATTCACAGCTTGAACGCCCTTGATTTATTAGGTGATATGTGGTGGCATTCGAATTGGAGCGATGAGGAATTCCACAAAGAACAAAAGGTCATCCGAGAAGAAATCGGTATGTATAGGGATAATCCGGAGGAGAGCCTCTTGGAAGAATTTGAAGAGCTGGTCTTTGGCCGGCATCCGCTGGCACATCCCATTCTCGGGTTTGAGCATCAGCTCATGTCCCTTAGCCCCAAAGAAGTTCATGCCTATTACCGAAATATCTTTTTGCAGAGGCCTACAGTATTGGTTTACCATGGACCCCTTGAGCCAAATGAGATCAAAGCCGCTATTGAACGTCGCTACCCAAAGGCCAGGAGGGCCCGAGTTCCGGTACAAACTGCTCCCCAACGACTTCGACCCCAAGGCCTACGTCGAAGCAAATCCCTCGAAAAAGTTCAGGATTTCAACCAAGCCTACGGCATGATCGGCGGACGCGCACCCTCGGTGAGCGATGAAACCCGATGGGCCATAGCTCTTCTCTTCAATTGGCTGGGTGGCGACCATATGAGCGCCAGATTGAGTATGGAGCTGCGCGAGAAACTTGCATTAGTTTACGAAATTGAAGCGCAGTACAGCCCTTACTCCGATACTGGAATGTGGTCCGTTCAGTTTTCTTGTGATCCAAGCAACCATCCTATGGTTCAAAAAAGAATTGAGCATATACTAAACCGGCCAACCTTGTCGACCCCCACGGCAAGCGAATTCAAAATTGCCAAAGAGCAAATGATTGGCAGAATTATTTTGTCGGAAGAAAACCGACTACAAAATATAATTGGCTGGGGCCAAGCCCACCTCGATGGTAACCGACTTCTTGACTCCCACGAAATCATGGATCGTATCCATCGAATACCAAGAACTGCCGTACTGGAGGCAGCTCGCCACTTGTTCCGCGACTTACCCAAGAGATCCTTGCTTTGGACTTGCGCCCCTTGATCCAACGCTTTTGATTCTGTTCATTTCCTATGCACTTTTTACCTGAACCTCTCGAAGCCTATATCAACCAGCACAGTAGTGCGCCAAGTGCTATGCTCCAAGAGTTGGAGCGAGATACGCACCTACGTTGCCTTATGCCTCAAATGTGTTCTGGTCATCAACAAGGACGCTTGCTCGCACTCCTAAGTAAAATGTTACGACCTCGAAGAATCCTTGAAATTGGAACCTATACCGGCTACTCGGCCCTATGCCTCGCGGAAGGACTGACCGAAGACGGGCAACTTCATAGCGTCGATAACAACGCCGAAATCATGGACATGGCGCAATCCTATGTGGATCGGTCTGCATACCGTGAGCAAATCACCCTGCACGAGGGTTCAGGATTGGATTGGATCAATCGCCTCGACGAAAATTGGGATTTGGTCTTCATCGATGCGGACAAAGAGAATTATCCCAATTACCTTGAGGCTCTCCTACCCAAGCTGCATGTGGGAGCCATCATCCTGGCAGACAACGTTTTGTGGAGCGGGAAAGTTGCAGATAGTGGAGCGGACGATGACGAAACCAAGGCCCTGCGCTTGTATAATCAAATGATCCTAGAGAACCCCCGCTTGGAAGCGATGATTCTATCCGTGCGGGATGGAATATCGCTGGCGAGGGTAATTCAATAAACAAAGTTCTTGAAGGTGGCTAGCAGCAATTGGCCGCTAACCTAGAATCTCCAACCAACGCGTACCGTTGGCAAAGCACTGAAATTGGTGCTCACCTTGCGATCGGCAGGAGCCAAATTGACCTTGGCAGAACCGTCAAGGCTTTCGATTTCAAATTCGACAATACGGTTATTACGAACATTCATTAGCCAATTAAACTCAAGGCCCATATACAAATTCTCAATGAGGTAAATATCAACCCCGGCAACAGCGCCGAAATTATAAGAGAAGAAAGGGGCGTTAAGACTGGCTGTGGTTTGGAACTCATAAAATCCATCGCCTAGTGCTATGGTGGAATCATTGTAGTCCTTCCAGAGCTCTTTGCCACGTCCTGCACCAATACCGGCTACGGCTCCAAAGTATGGTGATACTCTTCTGGAACCGTAAGGATGGTATTCCAACCCTCCTTGCAAACCCCATGAACGATCGATGACCGTCCTTGTACCCACTTTACCATCAAAATTGTCAGGATTTGAATAAACGTTTTCAACTATTGAATTGGTGGCTGCATTTGCTGTACCCCTTAACGCATACCGGTCTGATAGAAAATAGCGGTATCTAATCTGTGGCAATACCACGGTGATACCTTCTGAAAAATTTAAACCGCCCTCAATTGTGGAACGATGAGCGCCATAGCTAACAAATCCGCTGCCGTTTTTGACGGCAATGGGCTTCTGAGCGTAGGCCGAAGGAGCTCCGGCAAAAACAATTAGGGCAATAGCAGTAAAGGCGAAGGCTTTCAAGTTCATAATTAATCGGATTTAGATTGTTTGAGGCGTTTTAATAGGTGGCTTAGGTATAGTTTTAAACATGTATTCAATTTTCAAAAATAAACAATCAACCGCCCTAAAACACCTAATTTGAAGAATTAATTGCAAATGGCACGAACAAATCTAAATTTAACCGAACCAAATTCTAGGCCTTATCAATCGTGTTTGAATTACATTTACCCCTCAAGTTTAGAGTTTTAGTCCTTGGCTTCATGACCCTCCTCGGGTCCGCCGAGGTATCGCAGGCACAAGCATCTCGCGCAGTTTCTCGGGGCTTTGCCATGTATAACGACAGTGTATTGGGTCGAATTGACGTCTTTTTGCCGCCGGATAGCTTAGTGGAGATGTTGGACAACCCCTATTCCGACCGAGAATACCGCTCGACGGTAGTTTTCACTAGGGCGGGATTTCAAGATAGCCTTTTTGAATGCGGTTTGCGCATTCGCGGTAATACATCGCGAAGCGCCCAGAAGAAACAGTTTCGGATATCCTTCAACACCTTCAGACCGGGGCAGAACCTGGAAGGGATCAATGATCTCAACCTCTATGGGATGCACAACGATCCTTCCATCAGCCGGGCCAAATTCTATTATGACCTAACCCACCGGGTCGGCGGGCGTTCAGCAAGGGCTGCCCATGTGAATCTCTATTTCAATGGGCGCTTCATGGGGGTTTATGTGAATGTGGAGCAAATGAACGAAGATTTTCTGCAGAGTGAATTTGCCCAAGATTATGGGAATTTATTCAAATGCCTTTGGCCTGCGGATCTGGTGTACATTTCTAACAATCCCAATGCTTACAAATTGACTTCCGGAGGACGGAGGGCTTATGAGTTAATGACCAACACGACCGCCGACGATTATACGAATATTGCCAATTTTATTCGCACCCTTAACCAAACTGCATCTTCGCAAATTTATTGCCAGCTCGATAGCATCTTGGATATCGAATCCGCCTTACTCACCCTAGCCACGGACCTTAGCACAGGACATTGGGATTCGTACTATAACAAAAATAATTTTTATCTCTACAACCATCCAATCGACGGACGATTTAGGTTCATGCCTTACGATCCTGATAATACCTTGGGGATCCAATGGGGCGGGCCAAATTACCAAACCATCTCACCTTTCTCGTTCACCCCGGGTGAATCCAGGCCATTGTACGATAAACTCATGGCTAACACGGACACCCGAAATATCTACGGATTTTATTTGAGAAGAATTGCTAATCAACAAGTTAGCTCTATATTTCTGGCACATATGGATTCCATTCGAAGCCGCATTGCCCCTTTTGCTTTGGTGGATACCTTCCGAACCCTGGATTATGGCTTTACGTACAATAAATTTCTGTCCTCTTTTGCGGGAGCAGCCGCAGGTGGCCATGTCAACAGCAGCATCATTCCCTTTCTTAGTGCTCGATCCAATGCCACATTGAATGCTTCTCTGGGGCCTGCAAATCTACCGCCTATAGTGCACAGGCCCATGGTTATCAACCCTTACCCCGGAAGGCGCGCGACTGTTCGTGTTCGCATTGAAGATGAATTGAGCAACGGCATCCAAGCGACGGTAATAGTAACACAAGACGGTCAATCCCAAACCCTCCCCCTCTGGGATGATGGACATCATGGGGATGGGGTGGCCGGAGACGGGATGTACGGTGCCTATGTTACGTTGAACGCACAGGTTCAAAATTGCAGCCTCCAGGTGCAGGCCAGGGACTCAGCCCAGAACCTAAGGACCAGGCCATGCAACCCCATGCGCATCAAGACCAGGCCCATGGGCCCTCTCTATTTGAACGAAGTCATGGCCTTGAACCACAACGGCGTTACGGATCAAAGCGGGAGGACCAGCGATTGGATCGAACTCCATAATGCAGGGAACCAACCCTGGGTGACCGGAACCAACACTTACCTAACCGATAACATAGCCATTCCTGGCCTTTGGAAATTGCCCAATATCAGCATACCGGCCGGTGGCTATGCCCTGGTATGGGCATCAGGCGATACGACCCGGGGTGCCATGCACGCCAATTTTACGCTGTCCGGGTACGGGGAATGCTTGGGTCTATTCAAGTTCCAAAGCAACCAGTTCCAAATCCTCGATAGCCTCTGCTATACCCCGCAAGAACCGGATATCTCTTTGGGACGGAACGGGAACGGCAATCTGGATTGGACCTCTTACCTGGTTCCAAGCCCCGAACGAAGCAACGATCCGCTGAGCTCCTTGGGAAAGGGCAACGACAATTCGTTGCTCAATCCGCCCTGTCCTGCGAGTCCCAATCCCTTCGGCGAAGATTTGCTCCTCCAATTCCAATCCAACTCTGAGCCTTTAAGCTGGGAGATCCATAACGCAAATGGCCGGAAAATCATGGAGGGGCTCTTGAATCCAGCCATGAATGGGCCTTATGGAGGCTCCAATGCCGCCCAAGGGACTGTCAGCGTAGAATCCCTCGGAAACGTACGCCTTTCGACCATGACCTGGCCTGCAGGACTGTACACTTTGCATTGGAGTCTAGGGATGCGACATTATCGTTGCAAATTGGTGAAAGGAACCTAAGGCTGCGCAAACATCGGCAGGGGCCAGGTGTTCTACTGGCATGCCCAAGGAAAGCCTCTGCCAAAATTTTCTTTTCTTCCCCCATCAACTGGTGGTGCCGCCCAAAGGCTTCCAAGCGCAAGGCTTTGCCCTCGAATCCAGGACCAAGCCAAAACCGCGGGCATGGATTGTGGAGGAATGGCTTTTTTTCAAACAATACAATTATCATCGGCAGAAGCTAATCCACCAAAGAGCCTGCATGAAAAGCTTCGGTGAAGAATTGCAGGGGATGGGATGGGAAGTAGAGTACCTTGATGCGCAGGATCCTCGTGCCGAAGCCCAAGAACTGATTGAATACCTCGCTACTCAAGCGGGCCTTAAGGAGGTAACGGCCTTCCGATGCTCCGACCATTGGCTGGAAAAAAAACTGCTCAATGCCTCAACGACCACGGGCCTTCGCATTGCTTGGCTCGATAATCCCCTATTCATTGATAAGCCTATGGAAGCGACTTCTTGGTTCCAAGGCCGCAAACGGTTCCTGCAGGCAGATTATTACCGTAAGCAAAGAATCCATCACGGTATTTTGGTGGATATGCAATCAGGAGGTCCCATCGGTGGACAATGGAGTTACGACGAAGATAACCGTAAAACATATCCAAAGGATACGGTACCCCCATCACCTCCACCCATTGAATGGAACAAAGCTTGGCAAGAAGCCGAAAAGTATGTCCAAAAACATTTCCCCAATGCCCCTGGTTCGAATCGTGGAGAATGGGCTTGGCCGGTCCAACGTAAGGATGCAGCACATTGGCTGAAGTCCTTTGTGCAGGAGCGTTTGGCCTTGTTTGGCCCATACGAAGACGCTATAGATCAACGTTTTAGTTTAATTCATCATTCAGGATTGTCCCCTCTTCTCAACAACGGACTTCTCAACCCCTCCCAGGTCTTGACGGCATGTATAAAGGCCAGCGAACAACAGAAAATTCCATTGCCTAGCATAGAAGGCCTCGTGAGGCAAATTCTGGGCTGGAGGGAATTTGTGCATGGGGTGTACTTGCATGCAGGAGTTCGGCAGCGCAATGGGAATTTCTGGGGCTTTGAGCGTCCCATGCCTCAGGCTTTTTACACCGCAACAACGGGCATAGAACCCGTAGATCATTGCATCCGCGCGGTCTTGAAAAATTCTTACAACCATCATATAGAACGTCTAATGATCTTGAGTAATTTTATGTTACTCTGCGAAATTCATCCCCATGCAGTTTACCGCTGGTTCATGGAAATGTATATCGATGCCTACGATTGGGTCATGGTACCCAACGTGTACGGAATGGGTCAATTCGCGGACGGCGGCTTGCTTTCCACCAAACCCTATATCAGTTCCAGCAATTACGTCCTCAAGATGAGCAATTATCGGCCCGACAAGATCTGGACCGAACCGTGGGACGCTTTGTATTGGCGATTTATTTCTTCCAACAAGACCTATTTCCTTCGAAATCCCCGATCAGCCATGATGGTTCGTCAATGGGAAAAAAAACCGGCCGCTCTACAGGAGCGTTTCCTTCAGAACGCAGAGAATTTTCTGCAAAGTTTGCATAATGGTCCAGCCTCCATGGGCAACGTATAAAGACCCTTCACCCACGGACTACACCACCAACCCCCACTGTTTGACATCATGCGGAAATTTTGGAATATCGCTGACGCCGCCGTTTATGCATTACTAACCCATGATGGCGTAGACTCATGGAACTATAACTGTTGCACTTATGTTTCTGCCGTCGGAATGCACCCCAAGCATTACATGATCGCGGTTTACCATGGCAGCAAAAGTTTGGATAATCTGCGTAAAAACCCCCATCAAAGCACAGTCCTTCACTTGTTATCTCCGCAGCAAGCTCCCCTGATCCGTGTTTTGGGCCGTCAAACGGGGTATGCCGTGAACAAACATGCCAAACTATTGCGAGGGGGTCATTTGGACATCTGGCGTGGGTACCCGGTCTTAAAGGAGGCCGCCGCATGGGCTGAATTACGTAGCCTTGGCCCATTGCATGTGGATGCGGCCTTTGCGGAGACGTCGAGCGGTCCCACGGACCACGATTTATGGCTGTGGGAATTGGTATCGACTAAGTTAAATTCCGAGAACTACCTCAATACCGGAACCATGAGGCGTTTGGGCATCCTTCGATAGGGCCGTATCTTGGCGCTCCCAAAAACTTACATTTGATGAATTACGATGTTATTGTATTAGGCGGTGGACCCGGAGGGTATGTTGCTGCCATTCGAGCTTCTCAATTGGGCCTCAAAGTGGCTGTAGTCGAGCGCGAATCGCTAGGCGGAATCTGCCTCAACTGGGGATGTATCCCCACCAAAGCCCTGCTCAAAAGTGCCCAGGTTTTCGAATACATCAAGCATGCTTCGGATTATGGAATCAAGGTAGGGGATGCCCAAGCAGACTTCAACGGGGTCATCCAGCGTAGCCGTGGTGTGGCCGACGGCATGAGCAAAGGCGTGGCCTTCCTCATGAAGAAAAACAAAATCGAGGTCCACATGGGCAACGGCGTCCTCAAACCTGGAGGAAAAATCGATGTCACCCAAGCCGACGGCAAGAGCATCACCCTCACTGCACCGCATATTTTGATCGCAACCGGGGCCAGAGCCCGTGCGTTGCCCAATCTCCCCATTGACGGAGAGAAAGTCATTGAGTACCGCAAGGCCATGACCCTTCCCAAACAGCCCAAATCCTTGCTGGTTGTCGGATCGGGTGCCATCGGTGTAGAATTTGCCTATGTGTACCAAGCCATGGGCACCCATGTAACCGTAGTGGAATACTTGCCCAATATTGTTCCTGTCGAAGATGAAGAAGTCTCCAAGGCTTTAGAGAAATCCTACAAGAAAATGGGTATGAACATCCTGACCAATTCTTCGGTCGAATCCGTGGATACCTCCGGCTCTGTATGCAAGGTCCAGGTGAAAACCCCGGGCGGCATGCAAACCCTCGAAGCGGACGTGGTACTTAGTGCTGCAGGTATTGTTCCGAACATCGAAAACATCGGCCTGGAAGCCTGCGGTATTGCCCTTGACAAAGGCAAAATTCAGGTGGACGACTTCTATCGCACCTCCACCAAAGGTTACTACGCCATTGGCGATGTGGTCAAAGGTCCTGCCTTGGCCCACGTTGCTTCGGCCGAAGGAATTATTTGTGTAGAGAAAATCGCCGGCCATCATCCGGAGCCATTGGACTACGGCAATATCCCGGGTTGTACCTATTGCCAACCTGAAATTGCTTCGGTTGGTATGACCGAGAAGGCCGCCAAAGAAGCAGGATACGAACTCAAAGTGGGTAAATTCCCCTTCAGTGCCTCCGGTAAAGCGAGTGCAAGCGGGCACAAAGACGGTTTCGTCAAACTCATCTTTGATGCCAAATACGGAGAACTGTTAGGTGCCCACATGATTGGCGCGAATGTCACCGAAATGATCGCTGAATTGGTCGTTGCCCGCAAACTCGAAACAACTGGACACGAACTTATCAAAGCGGTTCACCCGCATCCCACCCTCAGCGAAGCCGTCATGGAGGCGGCCGCAGCAGCTTACGGCGAAGTCATCCACCTGTAACTTGGCGGTACTCTGCTCATAACATTAACTAAAAATTATCCATCACTTCCAGGAACCAAAATCCTCTAGAAATTAAACCAATTTGAAATGAACCGCCTATCTACGCTTATGTTTCGCCCCCTGTTCATTTTCACTGCCCTATGGTGCATGGCTCCCCTCGCCCGCGCGGATAAAGGCATGTGGCTACCCATCCAAATCGCCAAGATTGAGGACCGCATGAAAGAAGCCGGCTTCCAATTATCCGCCTCGGACCTCTATCAAATTAATCAGGCCGCAGTGAAAGATGCTATCGTTCGATTGGGTGGGGGTTTCTGTACCGCGGAAATCGTATCGGACTCGGGCCTGGTGCTGACCAATCACCACTGCGCTTACGATTTGATTCAGAACCACAGCTCGGTGGAGAAGGACTACCTCACCAACGGATTTTGGGCTATGACACGGGCAGAAGAATTGCCAAACCCCGGTCTCACAGCATCCACCTTGGTGCGTATGGAGGACATCACCAAGCGAATGAACGATTCCCTTCAGGGTGTTGCCGAGGGTCAGCGATCCGCGGTAATCGTCCGAGTGGGGAAAATCATCACCGACGAAATCGCCAAAGAGAAAAAAGGCTACCAAGGAGATGTGCGGGCCATATTCTACGGCAATCAATTCATCCTATCCGTGTATATGGTATACAAAGATGTTCGCCTTGTCGGAGCGCCCCCCAGCAGCGTAGGCAAGTTTGGAGGAGACACCGACAATTGGATGTGGCCACGGCATACTGGAGATTTTTCGGTATTGCGCATTTACACCGGACCAGGTGGTGAAGCGGCAGAATACGATAGTCTTCTTAACATTCCTCTCAAACCCAATCGTTACCTGGCCGTTTGTACATCAGGGGTTCGTAACGGGGATTATACTATGATAATGGGGTATCCCGGCACCACCAACCGATACCTCAGCGCCGATAACCTGGACTTCAACCTGAATACCGTGAACATGATGGTGGAAGACATGGTCGGAGCCCGCATGCAGGCTTACAAAGAAGATATGGACAAAGACGATAAAATTCGTATTGCATTGGCTTCTACCTACGCTTCAGGTATGAATACCTACAAATACTACCAAGGCCAAACCCTGGGCCTACGCAGGGATGGATTGGGTGAGAAAAAAAGAACCTACGAAAACGGACTACGTCAATGGATAGAATCCGATCCAAGCCGCAAGGCCGAATACGGCACACCCCTCGAAAGCCTCGGCGCAATTCTCGCCGCTTACCAAAACGACTCACGCAAAATCATTTATTTTCGTCAGGCCCTCGGTAACCAGGCCTTTGCGCGCCATTACCGCCTTTTGTCCGATTTGCAGAAGCAGCTTGAAGCCTCTCCCAAGGACAAAGCCAAGATTAATGCAGAAGCGAATAAAGCAAGAAGCAGCATGAAGGAAAACATGGCGGAGTACTTTGCTTCCACCGAACAGAAAGCCTTTGCCCGTATGCTTCGCACCTATCTACAACGTATTTCTGTTCAAGACCGTCCTCCCTTCCTCACTGCATTATTGGCTGATTCCGACGGAGATGACGAGAAAGATAAAGTCAAAGAAATAGCCAAAAACGTGTTCAAAAATTCATTGTTAGCCAATCCCGATTTGTTGGAAATTTTTCTACAGAACCCATCGATCAAGGTTTGGAAAAAAGATCCCGGTGTCAACCTTGCAGCCGCTATTTCGGATTATTCCAACAACGTACTCATGCCCTTGGAGCGCAAGGCCCAAGGAGAACAGGCCCCGATTCGTCGCAAACTTATGGCCGCCATGTTAGCCTATCAAAGCAACGAAATATTTGCACCAGATGCTAATTCCACCCTGCGAATGACCTACGGAAACGTCAAACCCTACGTTCCCCGAGATGCTGTGGACTATACCTGGTACACCACTCATCGCGGTATCCTGCAGAAAGAAGATCCCAAAAACGAAGAATTCATCGTTCCGGGCAAACTCAAGGAGGATTTAGAGAAAGGTGATTTTGCGCCCTACGGCAGGGATGATGAATTGGTAACCTGCTTCATCTCCAACAACGATATCACGGGAGGCAACAGCGGTAGCCCCGTGATGAATGCGCGTGCAGAATTGGTGGGCATTGCCTTCGATGGCAACTGGGAATCCATGACAGGAGACTTAATGTTCAATCCAGCCATGCAACGCACCATCAGCGTGGACATCCGTTATGTACTCTATATCATCGATCGTTTTGCGGGCGCAGGACACCTGGTCCGTGAAATGAAGCTGGTTCCTTAGGGTATTCGCTCGTGCCTAAAAAAGATTCTCTCACTCCTGTTTCGTTGAAAGGATCTCTACTATCGCATGTCCACCACTTCAACTCCAGGATAAATCTTGGGATTGAATGTAAATAAATCGTCTTTCAGCGTGGGGTTTGCTTTGAAACCCGTGATAACATAGGTGTATTGGACGCCTGATTTATCAAAAACAATGGCCTTCTGAATAAGGCGCGAGGCTTTATTAACTTTTAGTCGAACTTTGAAGTAAGAAACTGATTTGTTTTGCGGGATCAAGTCGATTTGGGCGTTTCCATCTTGGTTACCACCAGTCTCGGTGTCCATAAATGAATTAAAACCCTTATCGTATAGGGTGAACAAGTTGTCCGGAGTAATCTGATCCGGGGTCGGCTCGTAGTTACCGATGCTCACCTCGTTCATTTCTTTGAGATAGGTCCAAGAGGTTTTTCCATCACTTATTAGCAACTGCTCACCCATATCGATTCTGAATTTTCGCCCTCTGAGAAAGAGTAATCCTTTGCGCCTTTCTTTGTTTTGGTTAGCACCACCGTTCATTTCCACGGCAACTTGGGCCTCCATCGACTTCATGGAACGGTAATGCTTGCTCATTTCTTTCAAAAGCACCTTGGACCGCGCATCCCCCGACCCTTGCTGAACTTTGGCTTTCTTGCCTGCCTTGGCAGGCCTCTCGGTTTGATTGGATTTTCGTGGCTGTGGAGAAATTCCAGCAGTTCCTGTTTCGGGAACAGCGTGAATAAGGAACGCAACCGTCGTTAAAAGAAGTAAACTACGCATAGAATGAGGAATATTAGACCTATCTGAGCCAATACCGCTTCGCCTGGTAAAGACCCTTGTAGATTGAAAGAACTACAAAATTACATCTCCTTGAGTTGCCTGAGCCTGTCTTCGAGGTGATGGGGGTCGGAATAAAGGACCTCGCGAGGCTTGGAACCCTCGAAACGTCCCACAATACCGGCAGCCTCTAGCTGATCGATCAACCGCCCGGCTCTTGCGTAGCCGATAGTCAAGCGTCGTTGAAGCAAGGATGTTGATCCCTGCTGGTATTGAACCACCATCCGCGCAGCCTCATCAAATAATGCATCTCTGTTCGTTGAATCACCATCGCCTAAAGACCCCTTCTCGGATTCCGGGTCTTTGACTTCCGGTAGCTGAAAGGCCGTCGAATAGCCGTTTTGATCCCCGATGAAATCGCAAACCGCTTCCACCTCCGGGGTATCTACAAAAGCGCATTGCAAACGAATCACATTGGAGGAAAGCGAAAGCAGCATATCTCCCCGACCTACCAACTGCTCGGCACCGCCAGTATCCAGAATAGTCCTGCTATCGATTTTGGAGCTGACCTTGAAGGCTATTCTTGCAGGGAAATTCGCCTTAATGGTTCCTGTAATGATATTTACTGAAGGCCTTTGGGTCGCCACAATTAAATGAATACCAACCGCTCTCGCCAATTGGGCCAAACGCGTGATTGGGAACTCAATTTCTTTCCCTGCGGTCATGATCAAATCCGCAAATTCATCAATAACAACCACAATATAAGGAAGATAGCGATGCCCTGCGGATGGCGATAAACGTCTTTTGCGGAATTTGACATTGTATTCCACTAGATTACGAACCTGGGCGTCTTTGAGCAAATCATAGCGAATATCCATTTCCACACCCAGAGCATTCATAGTTTGTACGACTTGGCGGGTATCGGTAACGATAGCGTCCTCGCTTTCGGGAAGGCAAGCCAGGAAATGCTTTTCGATTCGCCGGAACAAAGAGAGCTCCACCTTCTTGGGATCGACTAACACAAATTTGAGCTCACTAGGATGCTTTTTGTAGAGCAACGATACCAAAATTGAATTGATACCCACAGATTTTCCCTGCCCGGTAGCACCGGCCATCAGCAAATGAGGCATCTTGGTCAAATCCGCAACATAAATTTCATTGGATATGGTCTTGCCCAAGGCGATGGGCAATTCCATATCGGCGGTCACAAATCGATCCGAGGCGAGCATCCCCCTCATGCCCACCAATTCCTTATTCTGATTCGGAACCTCGATACCAACCGTCCCTTTGCCGGGCATGGGTGCAATAATCCTAATTCCCAAGGCCGCTAAACTGAGCGCGATATCGTCCTCCAAGTTTTTGATGCGAGAAATACGAACCCCTGCCGCCGGGATGACCTCGTAGAGTGTCACCGTTGGACCAACGGTAGCTTTGATTTTTTCGATCTCGATCCCGTACTGTTTGAGTGTGACCACAATTTGATCCTTGTTGGCCTCCAATTCCGCCGCATTAATTTGAACTTTACCTTGAGCATGTTCCGCCAACAAATCCAAGGTTGGGTAACAGTATCCGGACAGGTCAAGCTTATGATCATAAAGTTCACTCTCACTCAATGCCACAGTATGAGCGTCTGTAATGGCCTCTTCGTCGTCCGGTACCGCCACTTCCATATCCCCGATCTTACCGGTCTTGACCCAGTCAGCATCGCTTTCCTCCGTCAACACTGGCCCCGAATCATCCTCTTCCAATAGCAACTCAACCGGATTCTCCTCCATGGGGGCCTCTACTTCGGTTTCCAACACCTCTGGGAGAGGATCAAGCTCTTGCTCTTCGACCCGCTCCGGGAGATCATCCGGAATTGCAGGAAGCGTCATATCAGGGGCAGGTGATGCCTTCTTCCATTCGGGCCATTGAAGGCGTTTATCCGATCGAATGAGGTACCATGCAAACCAATAACCGGCCAAGGCCAATCCCGCACCGGCCTTTCCTACAAATCCACATATCCAATCCGAGACAAAATTACCAAAAGCACCACCCCACGGAAAGGCTTGCGGCCAAACGACATGCAGAAAAAAGGAAAATGTTACGGAAAGTATAGATGCCATCCACAACGCCTCAACTCCCCTTGAAAGCAAATTAACCTTGAACTCTGTAAACAAACATTTTAGGCCCAATAACAGGACCCAAAACCACAACAATAATACACTAAGTCCCCAACCACGGTACACCGTCCAATGTCCCAAAAAAGCACCGAAACGACCTAGCCAATTTTCGGCTTTTTGGTCATTTTCAAACAAATGAATCCAAGACTGATCATGAAACAGGCTTTGGTCTTCCTTCCAGGTCATAGCATAGGATACTAAGCCCAAAATCCATGCCGCTGCGATGACCAACACTAAGGTCCCGAAACCCGTGAGCAGGGTTGGATTCTTCCAAAATTGCCAAGAACCCCCGTTTACATTCTCTTCTTTTCCTTTTCCCGACCTTGAGCCTGCACCTTTTTTATGGCCTGTACTGGATGGATTTGCTTCGGTCATTACCGATTTTTGACCAGACGATGGAGCGGGACGTAGGATATTAGGAGGCACCCTCAAAAGTAAGCCGAGAATTAACGGTACAATACCTGCAGCAAGGTCTGACCGACTGCTTTGAGTGTACGCTTCGAAACGATATCCACCTTATCGGCCCGGGTATGCCAATGGGGCGGAAATCCTGTGGAGCCCTCCGATCGTAAGTCGATAATATCCACCATAGGAATCCCTGCAATGGTATTGACGTAATAATGATCGTCGGTAACTGGCTGACAAGGAACGGAAACAAATAAATCTCCATAGCCTAGGGCCTGGGCATTTTGCCAAATTTGTCGGGTCCATTCCGGGGCAAATTGCAAGGAATGCCCCTCCCAGCAAAACCGAGCATCCACCGCCCCCACCATATCCAACAAAATTCCTTTGGCGGCCCTGTAGCCAGCCGCATGAGGATGCTTGGACCAATATTGGGCTCCAATTCCGTAGGAATCCTTGACCTCAGACGCTCCGTAATCTTCCAAATCAAAAAAAACCAAGTCTATCCCCATATCCTTGGGCAATGAATCCAGGTGCCTGCTCAGTTCCAACAAAACCGCTACCCCTGAAGCGCCATCGTTCGCTCCATCAAATGTTGCTTTGGGCGTAGCCGGATCCATATCGGCCAAGGGTCGTGTGTCCCAATGGGCCGCAAGAACCAAACGTTTTTCGGCCTTAGGGTGCAGCGAAGCAATCAGGTTGCGAAGTTCAAAAGTCTTCCCGTCATGCATGGTTAAGCGGTCTTTCTGTTCAATGACTTGAAGTCCGCGTTGTTTCAAGATTTGGACCATCCAATCCCCGCAATCTCGGTGAGCCTTGGTGCCCGGGATTCGAGGGCCAAATGCAACCTGCCTTTCAACCCAAGCCAATGCTGAATCTCCTTGAAAATCAGGAACTAAAACCGAGGAAATTTCGCTGGGAAGGGGCTGAGAATCCAGCTCGTTCCCCTTCTCCTCCCAGCGGCAACTTTGCATAAGAGCAATGCCCACGAAAACAGATAGTAAGAGAATTCTGCGCGCTGGTCTTCTATGGAAACCCGGGATTTTCAAAACAAAAAAAATCATTGCTAGAAACGATACTATTTTACGTTTTCGATTGCGTTCAACCCAATGACCACTGACTGCCTTCCTTGCCATCCATCACCTTGATTCCAGCTTCGTTGAGTGCATTACGAATCAAATCGCTTTGAGCCCAGTTTTTGGAGTCTTTGGCTTGTTGCCTCAAATCCAAAATCAATTTCATGGCAGCTTCCAAAGCAGGGCTTAAGGAAGCGTCGCAACCTTGATCCGATAAATCGAATCCAAGTATATCCGTAACGTACACTTTGACCGTTCCTACAAGAGCATTCCAATCGTCTGGAGTAACCACGGTTTTCCCCGATTTCACGGACTGAAATTCATTCAACAATTCATACCCCAAGGCGATCAAGATTGGTGTGTTAAGGTCATCGTTCAAGGCGGCGTAAGCTTTGGCTTCAAAAACTGTAATGTTCAAAATACTGCCAGAGTTATCTGCAATCTCCTTCCCCGCAACCGAAGGAGCATCGTTATGCAATGCTGATGCCGTAGGAGTGTAAGCTATCAACTCTTGAAGGCCTTGGATCCAACGCTTATAACCTTTGGCCGAAGCAGAGAGCGCCCCATCACTGAAATCCAAAGTGCTGCGATATTGCGCTTGTAGGATAAAGAAACGAATACTCATAGGATCATAGGCCTGCGATAGCAATGGATGGTTGCCATTAAACAAATCGTCCAAATTGATGAAATTACCCAAAGACTTACCCATCTTCTGACCATTGATGGTCACCATATTGTTATGAACCCAATATCGGCAAGGAGCGCAGTCATGGCAAGCCGTCGTTTGAGCCATTTCACTTTCGTGGTGAGGAAAGAGCAAATCCATGCCGCCTCCGTGAATATCAAAAGGCGCATCCAAATACTTCACCCCCATTGCCGAGCATTCGATATGCCATCCCGGGAATCCAGGTCCCCACGGCGAATTCCAACGCATGATATGCTGCGGCTCAGCATTCTTCCACAGCGCAAAGTCTTCGGGCTTACGCTTCTCGGACTGACCCGCCAAGGCCCTGCGTTCGTTCCCTGCCCCTGCAACCAATTCATCCACCACTCTTCCGGACAAGACCCCGTATGGAAATTTAGCGCGGTAGGCTTCCAGATCGAAGTAAACCGACCCAGTGGACTCGTAAGCAAAACCTTTACGAATAAGCTCTTCGATCATTTCGATTTGTTCTGGGATATGCCCAGAGGCTCTTGGTTCTATCGATGGAGGCTGATTGCCTAACAAATCCATCGCTTTGTGAAAAGCAAGGGTGTAGAGCTGAACCAATTCCATGGGCTCAAGCCTCTCCAAACGGGCTCTTTGGGCGATCTTATCCTCACCCTCGTCAGCATCGTCCACCAAATGCCCTACGTCCGTGATATTACGAACATAACGGACCTTGTAACCCAAATGCCTCAGGTATCTGCTTAACACATCAAAAGTCACGTAGGGTCGGGCATGCCCCAAATGAGGTGGGCCGTAAACCGTTGGACCGCAAACATACATTCCAACATGCGGAGCCTTCAAGGCCATAAAGGGCTCCTTGGTTCTACTCAATGTATTGTAAAGATGCAATGTTCCTATCTTCAGAGTTGTTCCCTTGGCTGGCGATTCAGAAAATGCAAATTGACTCATAATATATCAATTAGGGCAAAAATAGTCATTTATCGACCCAGCACCGCCACCACAGGATAGTGATCGGAGTAACAAAGCCGAACAACTTCATGTGCTAAAACTGGGAATCGTGGGTCAACCATAACATGATCGATCCGAAAACTCGGAAAACCACGGGCATAGGTATTTCCATTCCCCTTGCCTCTACGCTCAAAACTGTCGTTCAACTTACTCTGAATGCGTTTGGCCGCAAAAGAATAAGGCAAATCATTGAAATCTCCGGTAATCAATACAGGATAGGGAGACTCCTCCATGAATACCCTGATTTGATCCGATTGCTCAGCGCGGAGTCTTGCGCTTGAGGCAATTTTACGAAGAATCCCTTTTACAGTCTTTTGGGAACTATCACTTTTCAAATCCAAGGCCTGAACAGGACTTAATTCTGGGGGAGAAATTCGATTGGAAGCCAAATGAACATTCAACCAACGAAGGGTATCTCTGGCCATGAGAATATCAGCCCACATCATACCCGTATTATGGCCACGTTCGCCTAAGTTCTGATATCCATGATTCATTACTGGCCATCGGGTTAGCATCACCATGCCTCCTACCCATGACCTAAAATGTCCAGATCCTTCCTGGACATGATCCTTAAACTTAAGGTGTATAAGGCGAGACTCAGCAGATAATGAGGCATCCAATGAATACAAAAAAGGCCGGCGCTTCGCATCTTGACCAAGTAAGGTGTAACCTCGCAATCTAGGATGAAGCATTAAACTTCTTAATACATCAGGCCTACTTGGCTCCCAGCTGATAAAGTCCTGCAATCCAACAAAATCAGGTTGAACCACGTCCAAAAGTTTAATAAAAAAATCCCTTGAAGAAGAAATGGACTTAGGCGTTTCCTCTTGAGGATTATCATTATTGAAGTTACCCACATTGTAGGAAATTATTTTCCAGTTTCTCTGTGAGTCGAAAGGAGGCTTTTGAAAATCGGCTTGGACCAAAGCGCGGGTATAAGGCGTTAAATATGAATGCCATGGCCATTTCCAATATACAGAATGCACTTGAAATCCCAAGGCGATAACGACGAAGGAAATCCAAAATCGATGATTCTTTCGAACCAACCATAACACCGAACTAATAATCAATCCTGTGAGCAAAGGATAGTACAGAAAGCCCGCTAAGGCTAAGGGAGCAAACCAGCGCGGATCCAGCCAAGGGATAGCATAAACTCCGAGCATCGCCAAGGCCAAGAGTAGGTTAATTCCTGTCAGGGTTGCACGCAGGCTTCTCCATAGGAAATTTGCTTGAGGTCTCATAAACGATGGTGCTGATCAAGCCATTGCTTCTCGCTTGCTTTCAAAGAATTAAATCCGCTTTTCGAAATTTTATCCAATAAACGATCGGTTTCAGATTGAATAAAATTGGAGTTCTTGGATTCTACTCTTATTGATTGACTTTTGGATCCTAAATTCCAGGAAAAAAGCTGGAATTGACCCTGCAAATGGCGCAAATAACCGTACCCCCACAAAGCCCCTCCGAGGTGGGCCCAATGCCCGCCAGAATTAGCCAAAAACAAACCCGTAACATCATATAATAACAAAGCTACCCCTAACCAACGCAAACGAATAGGCAAGATTCCAAACAATCGAACCTCAAAATCTGGAGCCAGCAATACCGAAGCCCAGAAAAATGCCATCACCGCTGCTGATGCTCCAATTAAAGGTGGGGCATTCGCGGATTGTTCAATCCCCCCTGCGAGCCACCACCTTGACAGCCCTGTACCCAACCAGAACAACAAGGCCCCTGCCAATGCACCACCTCCATAAAACATCAAAATCACCCTTTGTCCCAAAAAACCAACCAAAAAATGAGCGGCCCAATACAACAAAAGCATATTCCACAACAAATGCCACAATCCTTGATGGCTCACCGAGTAAGTGAACAACGTCCACGGCTTCCAAAGGCATTGAAGCGGATAAGCCGGCAACGCCATCCAGCTCAGGATAAACGCCCTTGGATCGAACCAAGAGGATACCCACAGCACCATAAATACCAATACATTGACCGCTAACAAATGCTCAATCCGACCCCATCGATTCCATAGGTCTCTGGCCTCGTTCGCAAGGTGAGAAGCTCGATTCATTCCCAGTGGCTATCCGATCGACCAAACCAACGAACCATTGCAAAACCAAAAAGCATGCCGCCCAGATGAGCAAAATGAGCCACATTATCCGATGGATTGGCCTGGACCACAGCTAACAATTCAAAGGCCACGTACATCACCGCCAGGTATTTAGCTTTGACCGGAACAAAGAAGAAAAGATAGAGATAATTGTTGGGAAACATAGTGGCGAAGGCGATCCATATTCCGGCAACAGCTCCGCTGGCACCAATAATATTAGGCCCGCTTAACAAATTTTCTTTTTCATTTTCCAAATCCAACAAGGTCCCTGCATTAGCCATCTTGATTTGATCCTCAATCCGCAACAATTCTGGTCGTATATCCATCAAGAAAATGACCAAATAATGCAGAAAAGCAGCACCAACCCCTGCCACCAAATAAAAGGTCAAAAACCGGGATGAGCCCCACACATTCTCAAGGATACTCCCGAACATCCAAAAGGAGAACATATTAAACAGCAAATGCTCAAAATTCCCGTGCATAAACAAGTGTGTCAAGGGCTGCCAATAGGCATAGGCCTTTGAACTAGGTAAATGCATTCCCAAAACCTCTATCAAGTCCATGCCAAGGCCCGTCTTTAACGCATAATTTCCTAGATAACAGAGACCGTTTATGATGACCATGTTTTTGACCACCGGAGGAAGGAATTCAAACCTTCCCGGGCTAATTGGATTGCTCATGCGGATTTAATTTGTGATTAAGGGCTCAAAATTAGGGCCAAACAACGAATGAGGATGGACAACCTTCAAGACTGAACTACCATCGGTAGCATGGAGAGGTAATCCATCCTGTATTCTCTGGCGCACCACCAAGCCAATCTGTTTGGGAATGCCTTCATCGAGCAAAGAAGGAACCGATGCATTACCACGCCATCGCGCAAGGTGACCCAAGGTCTCCGACCTTTCGGGCAAATGACCTTCGGCAATGCAGGAGGACAGATACTCCAATAATTCAGAAACCTCTACCCATGAACTCCCCGCAGGGATTTCAACCACATGAACCTCGCTGAATTGTTTGGAACTACGCGACGACTCTTGGTCCGGGAACATCGCTTCAAATTCCACACCAAGAGGCAAAGCGCAAGCCCTAAGTTCTTGAAAATCCAAATTCTGCGGTATGTTCCACCCTTGGGCATGTAATTTCAATCCACTTTGCGTTGGCCTGAAGATCCCATCCAAGTCCTTCAAGAGCCTTTCCGTTTTCAAAACACTGTGCAATGCCGGAACATTCACGATAAATAGCTCAAGATCGGACATGAACACCGCCCAACGTCCTCCAAGAATTCTTCCATGATCCTCCCATTTGTGGTCCATGATCAAGTGCATCTGCGCTGTGGGCCATGGATCAGGATCCGGAGAAGCCTTCAAGAGACTTTGTGCATTCCAATAGGATGCCGGGTCCGAAAAGGCCCTCGATGAACCTGAATCCTTATCAAAAGGATTGTATCGAGGATTCCACTGAACCTGCGGGGGCTGAATATGAGAAGGCGCATTGGGGGCAATACCCCATGAGTCCGGTATTCTTTCTTTCTCAAAATCGAGAGAGGGCATCAATTGAAATTGACCCAAAGAACGTCGAACTGCTGCTTTGAGGATCGCGTAAATTCCTTTGTCTTCTTCAAATTTGACTTCAATTTTGGAAGGATGAACGTTCACGTCCATTTTGGAGGGATCCACCTCCAAATTCAAAATAAAGGCCGGGAAATGCTGCGGAGGCAAAATGCCCTCCATCGCTGAACTTAAAGCATGTTGCAAGTAAGAATCTCTGAAATACCTTCCATTCACAAAGAAGTATTGTGCATACCTCGTCTTGCGGCATACGGATGGTTTGGCAACAAATCCATGTATACCAACAAGTTGCGTTTGCTCTTTCACGGGGACCACAGCGTCGGCAAAGGCTTCTCCCAACAACTGATGAATACGCTGCTTCAAATTAGCGGGCTTGAGGGAATAGATAATCTTGTCCTGGTGTTGTAACTCAAGTTGAAGTTCCGGTTTGGCCAAGGCTAATCGAATGAATTCATCTTCTAGGTTACGAAATTCTGTTTCGTCTTTTTTGAGAAAATTACGGCGGGCGGGAACGTTGAAGAACAAGGAGCGTACCGAAATCCGGGTGCCCACAGAATGTGCAATTTCTCTTTGATCACGGACTTGCCCACCTTCGCATACCAGTGCGAAGCCGTGATCCTCTTCATTATGACGGCTGGCCAACTCCACTTGGGAGACAGCCGCTATCGAGGCCAAAGCTTCCCCTCTAAAACCGTAGGTCGCTAATCGCCTCAAATCGTCCCATTCCGATATTTTGGAGGTGGCATGCCTCAAGAGTGCCTTGGTTGCCTGTGCGGCGCGAATACCTTTCCCGTTGTCCATGACCTCGATGAGGGTACGGCCTGCGTCGCGAATTGAAACCTTGATGCTGTTGGCCCCCGCATCTACTGAATTTTCAAGCAACTCTTTGAGCACCGAGGCCGGTCGCTGCACAACCTCCCCTGCGGCAATTTGGTTAATTACCCGATCAGGCAACAGATGTATTTCGTTCAAAAGTAACGCTTCAGCCATGGCTACCTTGGATTGGGTCGTGGGACTTGATGGATGGCTTGTTGGGGCGAAACAGGCGCCATCCAACCCATCCTGCAAACAAAATCAAGGCATAAGAAATTTGCCGCCACTCGGAATTCCCAACCATGGCCCCGCTCAATCCAAGAATTGCAGCAAAAAGCCCCGCAAAACGCAAGCCTATTAGGTTGCGGGTTGCCCCTGTCTGGACCATGGTATTGCGTTTGAATCGTATCCTTTTGGTTACCAAAAGACCATCAACCCCGACAGTCGCCTCAGATTTGATCCCTTCTTTGGCGTACAAAGGCCTGTATGTGAATTTTTTGTGCCTAGGAGTTTTGAAAAATGAAACCAACATGCTCCACAAAGTTAAGGCCTGTGCGTGGAATGTAATTTTGAACTAATTTAGCGTTCCTTATAATCAAAGATTTTTCGTAAACTTTTCTTATGAACCCTTTCTTTTCCTTACGCCTCCCGGTTTTCCAGACCCTGATGATTTTGCTATTCGGAGCAACCTTCTTTCTTCCACAAATTGCGAATTCGCAACCAGGTGGACTCAAAGTAGGCGAAAAAGCCCCCGAAATTATTCAAACCGGGGTTGATGGCAAAGACCTTAAATTAAGCAATCTCAAAGGCAAAATGGTCCTCATAGACTTCTGGGCTTCCTGGTGTCGGCCATGCCGCTACGAAAACCCCAATGTTGTCAAGGCCTACGAGTCCTTCAAAAATTCCAAATTCAAATCTGGCGTAGGCTTTACGGTGTTCTCCGTGTCCCTCGATCAACAGAAAGACCCTTGGCTTCGGGCGATCACTGAAGACAAACTGGTTTGGAAAGAGCATGTATCGGACCTCAAAGGTTGGGGTAATGCCGCTGGCCAAATGTATGGGGTCACAGGCATCCCAATGAGCTATCTCATTGATGGAAATGGCGTGATTATTGCCAAAAACCTTAGGGGAGCAGCATTAGAAGAGACTCTTAAGTTGCATTTGAAATAGAGGAAAATAAGTCCGGGGAAATTTTAAGGGGTATGATAGTTTCTGCCATCCCTATGCCCTGAACTTATTTGTGCGGTGGAATTGGAGGGCTGGTAAGAACCGTTTACATCCCCAGCACACAAGACTGCCCAGCCCAACTGCACGGAGCTAAGTCCGTTCCAAGTAAATTGAGCGGGTTCAACGAGCCAATCAGCTACTGCAAAATTGTTTATAAGGCCTGTCAAACGCCTGCTAATCAACAAAGCATCCGTACCGTTGGTCACCAAATTACCGTTGACATCCCCGGACCTGATACGCAAAGAAGTCCAAGTGATTCCACCGCCGAAATAGCGGGCCACCTGCAAGGCATCCGATGCATTCACCCCACCCCATAGGCTGAGGGGACTGACTTCAAGCACAAAATCTCCACCGCCACCCTGCGGAACGACAAAGAGATAATTCCCCAACGTATCCGTGGTATCCACCGCCACCACTTGACCTGTACCTATTCGTCGAAGCCTGCATACTGCCCCTTGCAAATACAAAGGCGGGCTGCGGTCGTACGAAACACGACCCGAAAGCGTAGGTCCCAGACCGCATAGACGAATCAGCAAAACTTGATTTCCTTGGGCTTGCATGGCCACCGGCATAGGACTTCCCGAGCTCTGGATCCAATGAGCCCCTATTGCTGTATCCAGCCTCAAAGTTCCCATAGATCCGGCGGTTGTTAAGGACAAAACCAACAAAGACGATGCGTTGGTTGCCCTTGGCGAACCCGACCACGAAATGGTCCAAGAACCGGCAGCGCTGGTCCATTGGAGCGGTCCCCAAAAGGAATCAACCCATCCGCCTGGTGGTGTCCCAAAAGAACCAAGATCTCCCACCAATCTAATTTGCCAAGCGATTACCGCCGGCCGGGAGTTGGTCTGTATTCGGAGGATTGCGTTGCTTCCCTGACAAACCGAATCCGCCACCATCGAAACACAAGCCGTGCCCAAACTAACCTGCTGAATCAATAGGCTATCGCATCCCCCTATGTTCCTGAGGGTGTCCACGTAGGTGCCCGATGAGGAAAAAATTCTTCCCCCTGGACCAACCACAGAAACACAGCCTTGCAAGGCAAAGGTGGAATCTGTTGCACGACATCCCGTGAGATTGTTATTGCGGGTAACCGTGGAACTGCCTTTGAGGATAATCTGTTCCGGGTCAAGGCTGAAAGTAGAGACTGTTCCTGAAACGCTAAAGGCTTGCACAGTTGTTCCTGCTTGCAACCATATCGTTTGATTAGGAATCCCTGTATTCGAAAAGGAAAGGCGTATCGGGATTTTGTTCCGAAAAGTTGGAGTGACTGACGGCGTGGTCACTGATTGAGCCACCTGAACCCACAAATTATTGCCGGATTGATTCCAAGTCAAGCTGTAGGTTGGATGCCCCTGTCCGTAAATCCAATCCTGAAAAAAAGGCTGTAAATTAATCCCACTCCCCGCTTCCAGGTATTGCCTAAATTCATTGGTGGTTGCAACCGCATGCTGTCTTCCAAGCAAATACTGCCTCGCAGCCCTGAAGAAAACCGTATCCCCTAACTCATGCCGTAACATATGCAAAACACAAGCCCCCTTTTTGTAAGTCAATGCTGAACTAAATATGCGATTTTCGTCCGCTCCTGTTGGAACGTAGACCGATGCGTTGGTCACCGATCTTGCCGAGGATTGCGCCGAGGTCATCCAAGAATTTGCGGAACTTTGTCCCAAAGCCGCCTGGCGGTACAGGTATTCCCCATACGATGCCCAACCCTCATTCAGCCAAATATCACTCCATGTAGCGCAGGTCACAAGATCGCCAAACCACTGATGAGCAAGCTCATGAGATACCAAATCGGTGCTGAAGCCGCCCATGGTGCTCATGGTCTGGTGTTCCATCCCTCCCCCCAGAGGGGCCATCATGTGGCCATATTTCTCGGTACGAAATGGATAGGTTATCCATTGCCCGGAAAAGCGCTCCAGCATATCCGATGTTTGATTCAAATTATTCAACCAGAAGTTGAGGCAGCTCTGTCCCGAACTGTTGTTGGCATTGTACACCCAATGTTGAATCAAAACCGAATCCCCCGGAACCGGCCTTGCATAATTCAAATACTCCGTGTAAGGAGCCACCGAAAAGGCAATCAAATAAAAAGCCTGCGGATAACGGGTCCTCCATTCGAAGCGGCTACGGTTGTTGGGAAGAATTTGGGTGGAAAACAACAAACCGTTGGAAGCTACTTTGTTGGGATTGGCACAGGAACCCACGAAATCCACGGAATCAATCTTATCCCAAAGATCCTGTTTACAAGGAAACCAATCCGGCGCTCCAAAGGGCTCGGATAGGGTCCAAGTCGCACGAACCCCCCAGGTCGAAGAAGCCGCCGAGGTCACCCCTGCAAAGAAACCTGTGCCCGAAGGGATTCCTCCGTAGAAAACCCTGCATTCAAGATTGGATCCAACCTGCAAGGCCTGGTTCAAAGGAAATTTAACCACCTCTCCTACACGGTTCAATTGAGAGGCCAAATAACGCTGCCCGTTGAAAACCACCGAATCAATAGTCAAAAACGACCGTAATTCAAACCAAAAAGTATCCATGGCTCCCTGCAGGACAATCGCTTTGAAAAGGACATTGCCACTTAGGGCAGTTGAAGCCGTGGTTACATTCAAATCAAAACGGTAATAATGAATGTCGTAGACATCTGCTCCCCGGTTGACAGCCGCGGCTCTTCCTAATCCACTTTCGTGCCAGAGCCTGCTCCTTTGCATGGCACCTAACTTGGCCTCAGCACAGCCATGCTGTTCAATAGTCTGCGCCCACGAAGGTGAGCATCCAAGGAGAATGCCAAGCCAAAAAAAAGCTCCTAAGGCAACATGAACTATGCCCTGTGTTTGAATCCCTTTCATACCCAAAGAAACGTACTTACCTCTCTGGAACGAAAGATAGAAAATTAAAAAAACTTAAGGCTTCTTACTTAAGAAATAACAACTCCCTGTATTTGGGGAGTGGCCACAACTCATTATCTACTAAGATTTCCAATCGGTCGGCATGATCCCGAATGCTCTCCAAATAAGGCTTCACCTGCTCGCAATAGACCTGGGCTCTGGTTCGGGTGGACTCGATTTCGTTAGCTTTCTTGCGAGCTAAGCGCATTTTCTCGGTTTGCTCCACCATGGCGGCTATATGCTGCCCTATTGTTTCGGCCAATACTTTGAGAGAGGAATTGCTTTTGGCGGTAATGCCCAGCTCCTTTTGCAAACGTAGATTCTCCAAACACCTTAGCTGATAAGTCATAGCGGCTGGTACAATTTGGGTAAGGCTTAATTCACCCACAACACGGGATTCGATTTGGAGCTTTTTGATATAATTCTCCAGCATAATTTCATGCCTGGCTTCGATTTCGCGTTCGGTGTACACCCCCATTTTCTCGAACAAAAGAACGGTGGATTTGGACACCATGGCGTCCAATGCCTCCGGGGTGGTGCGAAAATTGGAAAGACCCCTTTTGGCTGCTTCTTTCTGCCATTCTTCCCCGTAACCATTCCCCTCAAAGCGTATCTTCTTGGAGGTCTTGATGTATTTCTGCAGAACTTTGAGCAGAGCGCCTTCCCGGCTTTCGCCATCACCAATGGCTTTGTCCACCTCTGATTTGAATGCGGTAAGGCTCTGGGCCATTGCCGAATTAAGGACAGTCATTGCCGCAGCGCAATTCGAAGCAGAACCTACCGCCCTCAATTCGAATTTGTTACCCGTGAAGGCAAAGGGGGAGGTACGGTTTCTGTCAGTGTTATCGAGCAGAATTTCGGGGATTGCTTTGATTTGGTGCATCAGCGAGCGGACCTCTACCTGGTCCTTATCTAATTTGCCTTTTTCGATTTCGTCCAAAACCCTGGACAATTGATCGCCCAAGAAGGCCGACATAATGGCCGGCGGTGCTTCGTTGGCACCAAGGCGGTGATCGTTCCCTGCGCTGGCTATGGACGCACGGATCAAATCGGCATGATCATGGAACGCTTTGATGGCATTGACAAAAAAAGTCAGGAACATCAAATTGCTTTTGGGAGTTTTACCCGGAGATAACAAATTTTTGCCAGTATTGGTCCCTAAAGACCAATTGTTGTGTTTGCCCGAGCCGTTGACCCCTGCAAAAGGCTTCTCGTGCAATAACACGGTAATTCCATGTCGCTTAGATAACTTTTCCATCAAGTCCATGAGAAGCTGGTTATGGTCCACCGCTAGATTAATTTCCTCAAACAAAGGTGCACATTCAAACTGGCCCGGGGCAACCTCGTTATGCCTTGTTTTGAGGGGAATTCCTAAACGGTAAGCCTCGTTCTCCATGTCCACCATGAAGGTGTGCACCCGTTCCGGGATAGTTCCAAAGTAATGATCTTCAAGTTGTTGACCGCGCGCTGCGCCGTGACCGAACAAGGTGCGTCCCGACAAGACCAAATCTGGCCTGGCATCGAATAGCGCCGAATCCACCAGGAAGTACTCTTGTTCAACACCCAATGTTGGGAAAACACGAGTGATGTTCTTATCGAAATACTGGCATACGGCAACACCTGCCTTTTCAACTGCGGCGAGGGATTTGAGCAGAGGAGATTTATAATCCAAGGACTCCCCGGTATAGGAAACGAAAATGGTGGGAATGCACAGGGTTTTGCCGGCAGGACTTTCCAGAACAAAGGCGGGAGAACTGGGATCCCATGCCGTATAACCTCTTGCTTCAAACGTGTTGCGGATACCCCCGCTGGGGAACGAAGACGCATCGGGCTCCTGCTGGACCAAGGCACCACCGCTAAAGGCCTCTATGGCCTCGCCATCGTTATTGAGGGAAAAGAAAGAATCGTGCTTCTCAGCAGTGGATCCAGTCAACGGCTGAAACCAGTGTGTGTAATGGGTGGCGCCTTTGGCCATGGCCCAATTTTTCATTCCGTTGGCAACCTGTCTAGCAATCTCTGAACTAATGCCATGACCTTGGTCGATGGCTTCGTTGAGGGCCTCGTAAATCTCCGGCGAAAGGAATTCACGCATTGCTTTCTTGTTAAAGAC
Organism: Bacteroidota bacterium; assembly: GCA_005799025.1. Taxonomy (GTDB): domain Bacteria; phylum Bacteroidota; class Bacteroidia; order UBA7662; family UBA7662; genus SYHX01. The sequence goes on from SYHX01000055.1 coordinate 44,356, forward strand.
ATTTTCGGCAAAGTGTTCTGAACTTTTGAAGGTTACGGGCATTGCAAAATGGGCCGCATTTTGACGGATGCTCTGAAGGGCTTGGTGGCGGAGATGGGCCATGAGATACGAAGGTTTATGGTTTTGGATCACAAATTTACTTAACTAGGATATAGAAAATCAGAATATCATCATTTTTTTTGAAAAAATCACACTTAAATCCTTTTTTTTATCAAATTTTTGGCTTTTTGGTAGGAAAAAACATTCTTTTTTCATAAAATTCATACAATAATTCATAGTTTGAGTCAAAATATTATATCTTAAAAATTAAATGTATTGATTCGTTACTTTGCCCTTCCCCTATCCCCTTCTGCCCCGTAAAACGTGTATTTTTGGCCATGCAAAGACTATTGGAAGGTCACCACCCCGCGTGGAAATCTCTAGGGCTGCAATTTGCCATCGTTTTTTTGACGTTCGCGGTTTGGCTTCCCCCCACAACAGCGGGAACTGACCCACAGCGGCGGCTAAACAAACCTGCTCTAGAGCTGCCAGACTCCTCCCAGACAACCAAGGTCGCACCCCGTTTGCGTAAAATTTCCGCCCGTAAATTGCCCTTGGAAATATTAGAAGAGTTCCGGAAGGATTATCCTGCCGCTGTAGAGCTGGAATGGCAATCAAGGAATGTGCTGGAATCGGAAGTATTGGGGTTTTCCCAAACCAGTACTTCGGAATCCCTTTTGGTGCTTCGTCTTGATTCCAAAATATACCGTGTTCAGGGATATAATTTAGGGCAGTATTTCACGGCAACCTATCGCAATAACATAAGACAAAATTACGCGGTTCTCGAAAGCTGCGAAAACCTTGCGACCGTTCCGAAATCATCCTTACAAAGTAACTATCCCGGCTGGAATTGCCTCGCATTCACGCAGATTTCCACCAACGGTAAAATATCGCAACATCGAATTTTGGCTACCCAGTCTGACCAACGTCAAACCCAAATCTTCGTCGTCGATACCGATGGAAAGGTCCTGACCGTTGAATCTCTAAAGCAATGGAAAAGAATGCCTTACAAAAGATTGAAGAATGAATCTCGGCGTCTTCAACTTTTGACAACTTCCCCTTAGCCCGTTATTATTCCAAACCCATGGCTCAACTGTCCTCTACCCTTATTCCGAACGACGGCATCCCCATGCCTTCCGTCGAAACGGCCCAAACCTTGGGCCTTTTGGATGAAGAGTACCAAGCCATTCAGAAATATTTGGGCCGGGATCCCAATTTCACGGAACTCAGCATTTACTCCGTGATGTGGAGCGAACATTGTTCGTATAAGAATTCCATCCAATGGCTCAAAACCTTACCCCGAGAAGGTGATTGCATGCTTGCCAAAGCGGGCGAAGAAAATGCGGGCTTGGTGGATATTGGCGATGGACTCGCCTGCGCTTTCAAGATTGAGTCCCACAACCATCCATCGGCTATCGAGCCCTACCAGGGAGCAGCAACAGGGGTTGGTGGGATCAACCGGGATATTTTCACCATGGGGGCAAGACCCGTTGCTCAATTGAACAGCCTTCGCTTCGGGAAGGCGGACCATCCCAAGACCCACTGGCTTATTCGGGGCATTGTTCGAGGGATTGGCGATTACGGCAATGCCTTTGGGATTCCAACGGTGGGTGGCGAAGTGTTTTTTGATGACTGTTTTCAAGTCAATCCCTTGGTCAATGCCATGAGCGCAGGGATTGTTCGTCACGGCGAAACGGTCAAAGCCATTTCCGAGGGCCCCGGTAACCCGGTTTTCATCGTAGGGTCCAGGACTGGCAAAGACGGAATCCATGGGGCAGCTTTCGCATCCAAAGACTTGGGCGAAAATGCCGCAGAAGATCTACCTTCGGTACAGGTCGGGGACCCCTTTCAGGAAAAGCTCTTGCTTGAGGCAACCCTTGAACTGATTCGAACAGGCTCGGTCGTAGGCATGCAAGATATGGGAGCTGCGGGAATCATATGTTCCACCTCCGAAATGTCCGCCAAAGGCCAAGCCGGCATGCGTATCCAATTGGACCAAGTTCCCACACGTCAGGCCCGCATGCAGGGTTGGGAATTGCTGCTTTCGGAATCCCAGGAGAGGATGTTGGTTGTTGCCCATCGGGGTCGAGAACATGAAGTCATGGCAGTCTTCCACAAATGGGATATCCCCTGTGAACAAATTGGAGAAGTGATCGAAGGCGAGCATCTGGAATTTTACATGCAGGAGCAATTGATTGCCAAGGTGCCTGCAGACAGCCTAGTTTTGGGTGGAGGCGCTCCTGTCTATACCCGGAATTACAGTCAACCGACCTATATCCAAGTGATTAAGTCCTTTGATCCTGACCAGATCCAGGTTCCGGGCAATACGGTTGAAGAAATGTTACCGATTTTGGAGCATTTAAGTGCTCATCCCAACCTTTGCTCCAAAGAATGGGTAGCCAGGCAATACGATGACACCATTGGCACTGCCCACCTCGGCACACGGAATCCCTCCGATGCTTCGTTGGTTTGGATCAAAGAAAACGGGAAAGCGTTGGCGCTTACGGTGGACTGTAATTCACGTTATGTCCATGCCGACCCGTACCAAGGAGCAGCTATTGCAGTTGCCGAAGCAGCTCGTAACATTGTTTGCTCCGGAGCCAAGCCTCTGGCCGTTACCAATTGCCTAAACTTTGGCAACCCGTATAACCCGGAAGTGTATTGGCAATTCGTCAAGGCCATTGAGGGGATGGGCATGGCCTGCCGGGCATTGAATACTCCTGTTACGGGTGGTAATGTAAGCTTTTATAACCAATCATCTTACGAAGGACCGGTGATGCCATCCCCCGTGATCGGCATGCTGGGCCTGCTTGACGATCTGACCCATCAACAAACTTTGGACTTCAAACAAGCTGGGGATTTGATTTATCTATTAGGTCCTCTGCATAACGATCTCGGTTCTTCTCAATACCTCTATTCGTACCGCCAAGTGAAATTAAGTCCCTGCCCTTCCTTGGACATGCAGGCCGAGCAAGCTCTACACGAGGCCCTTCATGCCTTGACGCATCAACAATTGGTTTTGTCCATGCATGATGTCTCGGATGGAGGGGTTTGGATCAGCCTTCTTGAATCGGCCCTGCATCACAAATTAGGATTCGACGTTAAATCTTCGGATAAGATTCGACGGGATGCCTTTTGGTTTGGCGAAGGTCAAAGCCGAGCCCTGGTCAGCATTGACCCCTCTGAGCAATTCGCATTGGAACAATGTTTGGACGGCCTGGGACATCCTTACTTCCCAATAGGAGTAGTAACCCAAGGCTCCATCATGCTAGATGAAATAGAATTACCTAGCATTGAGCATTTTGAAACTCTGTATCGCCATAGCCTAGCGAACAAATTGAACGCTTCCTCCTGAAGGAATTGAAATCCGATTCGTGACCCTTTAAAGCGGATGGATTTTGGAAATTTTGAGGCTTAAATCAAGGGCCTCCACGCTATGGGTCAAAGCCCCAATCGACAGGAAATCCACCCCAGTCTCTGCATATTCTACCAAATTATCCCAACGAATGTTACCGCTTGCTTCGGTTTGAAGCAAAGAGGTTGGCTTTTGTTCCCCTTTTTCGCTCAGGATAGCCACGGCCTCTGCCAAGAGAGGTACAGAAAAATTATCAAGTAACACGCGATCCACGGGACCGGCTTTCAGGAGGGTATTCAGTTCTTCCAAATTACGCACCTCCACAATCACCGGAATCTCAAAATTTTCCCGGGAAAGATATTTATGAACAGCTTCCAACGCCTCTTGGATACCACCGCAAGCATCCACATGGTTATCCTTAACCAGAATCGCGTCGTAAAGGCCCATGCGGTGATTCACACCGCCCCCGCATCGTACGGCTTCTTTCTCCATGGCGCGGTGGAGGGGAGTGGTTTTGCGGGTGTCCAATAGGCGGCAAGAGGTATGTGCGATTTTATCCGACCATGAGCGGGTCCTCGTAGCAATACCGCTCATGCGCTGAAGTATATTCAGGAAAAGTCGCTCTGCCTGCAAAATCGAAGCCACAGATCCTGTAACCTCCAGAATGATCTCCCCTTTATGAATATGGTCGCCATCATTACGCATCGTCTTGACCTCAAGACGGGGATCCACCTGCGTCAATACCTGCAGGGCTGTGGACATTCCTGCCAAGACCCCTTCGGCTTTGACCAGTAAATATGCTGAACCACTTTGTTCGGGTGGAATACAAGCCTTGGTGGTATGGTCGCCGGAACCTAAATCCTCTTGCAGGGCCCACCGTATATAGTCATCAATTTTCATAACGAAAGGAAAAGCGCATTGAACAAGCTCTGGCGCTTTAAAAAATCAAAAAAACAAAATTATTCCAAAGGGTTAATTCCCCGACTGCAAACGCACGTAATGCGCAAAGAAATGGGGAATTGTTTCGATTCCTTTGAAATAATTAAAGACGCCGTAATGTTCATTCGGGGAGTGCAAGGCATCCGAGTCCAAGCCGAAACCCATCAGGACAGATTTAAGTCCTAATTCCTTTTCAAAAAGAGCCACAATGGGAATACTTCCACCGCCTCGAGTGGGAATGGGGCTTATCCCAAAGGTATCCAGCATAGCCAAGGACGCGGCCCGAAAAGCTACGCTGTCGGTAGGGGTAACCACCGGCTCTCCACCATGATGAGGTCTGACTTCCACCTGAACCCCTGGAGGCGCGATCGATCGAAAATAGCGACTAAACAATTCTGTGGCTGACTCGGAACTCTGATGCGGAACCAAACGCATGGATATTTTGGCATAGGCCTTGGACGGTAGCACGGTCTTGGAACCTTCGCCGATATACCCCCCCCAAATACCGTTCACATCGAGGGTTGGCCGTATCCCCGTGCGCTCCATGGTATTATAGCCTTCCTCGCCGCGCAATGCCTTAATTCCCAAATCTTTCATGTAGGCTTCTGCATCGAAGGGGGCTCGGTTCAACTCATCGCGTTCCGATTGGGTCAATTCTTGCACTTGATCATAGAAACCCGGTATCGTAATGCGACCCTGCACATCGTGCATTTGTGCAATCATCCCGCACAGGGCGTTGATGGGGTTAGTGACGGCACCTCCGTAAACTCCGGAATGCAAATCCCGGTTGGGGCCGGTAACTTCAACTTCCAAATACGACAAACCGCGCAGACCAGAATCAATACTTGGAACATCATTGGCAATCATGCTGGTATCAGAAATAAGCACAACATCTGCGCGAAGGCGCTCTTTGTTCTCAACAATAAACGACGCGAGATTGGCTGAGCCCACTTCTTCTTCGCCCTCAATCATGAATTTGATATTGCAAGGAAGTGCATCGTAACGCATCATGTATTCGAATGCTTTGACATGCATGTAAACCTGTCCCTTATCATCGCAGGCACCGCGGGCGTAAATTTTACCATCCCGAATTTCAGGCTCAAAAGGCGGGCTATGCCACAATTCGTAAGGATCTGCCGGCTGAACATCGTAATGACCATACACCAAGACGGTAGGCAAGGCAGGGTCCAGGATGCGTTCCCCGTATACCACGGGATAACCCGCCGTGGGACAAACCTCCACCTGGTCCGCACCAGCTTCCTTGAGTCGATCGGCTACGAATTGAGCCGCCTCAAAAACATCCTCGCTGAAATCCGGATTGGCCGAAACAGAGGGAATTCTTAACAAATCAAACAACTCGTCCAGTAGGCGCTGGCGGTTTTCTTCGATAAAATGCTGGGGTGTGTTCATAGGGTAAAGTTAGCAAAGAGGCAGGAGCAAAGAAGCATCAAGCTCCCTCGGGATTCAATTCTCTCCATACAAGTTCCGCCAAGGCCGACCCAGATGCCACAATCTCTGTACCATGGAGAGGATTGACCCCCTCTCGAATGCCTCGGACCACCCCTCCGGCCTCTCGAACCAGCAGGATACCCGCGGCCACATCCCAAGGTTGAAGGTTATGCTCAAAATAGGCATCGAAGCGACCGCAGGCCACATAGGCCAAATCCAAAGCTGCCGAACCTAATCGCCGCAGACCACGGCACTGCCGCATGAGTTGCCCCAAGGAGGTCATGTACTCCTCCATACGGTCAAAGCGATAATAAGGAAAACCGGTGGCGAGCAAGGCATCCTCCAGGTGTTCCTGATCAGAAGCACGAATAGAGGCTCCGTTCAAAAAGGACCCTGCACCCTTCACGGCCGAAAACATCTCCCTCGTACAAGGCGCATAAACTACCCCAAGCAACAAATCATCATCCTGCGCAAGGGCTATGCTTATGCTGTAAAAGGGAAGGTTATGCACAAAATTGGTGGTCCCGTCTAATGGATCAATGATCCAACGTAGACCTTTAGAAACACCAACGACCACGCCCTCCTCGCTTTGAAAAGCAGCTTGAGGGCATAGTTTCGAGAGCCCCTCGATCAACCTCTTCTCGCATTCCAGGTCCGCATGAGTGACCAAATTATGTTTATCCTTGAAATGCACATGCTCCTCTTGAAGCTGTTCACGGGCTTGCATCAAATAGGCCCCGCAATCGAATACCAAAGCCTCTACTTTGGAACACAAGTCAGAATCGGGAACAAAGGAAATTGGTTTGTGTAACATACTTTTTAAAGATCGCATCTACAGGCTATTCATCCGTGGAACTAAATTCTTACGACTTAGAAGGGGGTAGTTTGACAGGAATCTGCTTGCGCACCCAAGCAATTAACAAGATTAATGCCGTAGTCATGCATGCAATTCTTCCGATAAAATCTCCGTGACTTGCATAAAAAGTCATGGCATGGTTAAGCCGTAGCTGCCCTTTGACCAAACCCCTTTGATCCCAACCCAGAGATTCAATAAGATCTCCTCTTTGGTTTATGGTCGCAGAGATACCCGTGTTGGCAGATCGTAGCAAATCTCGACGATTTTCAATGGCACGAAGTCTGGCCCAGGCCAAATGCTGTCGATGGCCGTCCGTATTTCCCCACCACCCATCATTGGTGATAACGCATAACAAATTAGCGCCATTTCGCACAAATTCGCCGCAGAACTCTCCAAATATGGATTCGTAACATATCAATGTTGCGGCTTTCAAGGGAATTCTCCGCAAGCTGTCACCATTACCTCCCCGAATTGAAGGGCCAAACAACGGCATGGTCATGGGAATTTGTTCTGCTTGTTTTCCCAATTGCCCGCTCATTCCCCCTAAATCAACCGAAATGACCTTGGAAACAGCCTCAAAAAACCATGGATAAGGTAATTTCTCTACCCCAATGACCAGTTTGGATTTATGGTAAATAAGGGGGGGAGTTGAATCAGTTTCTAGACCCTGAGGAGGCAGGCCCAGGGCCGAATTGTAAGCAGTATACCATTGAAGGTCGCCCTCGCTTAGGCTTCTTGAATAGGGGCCAGCGTGTTCCTTGTCCTGATGCCATTCCACGGTGCTGGCACCGACAATCCATGCCTGCTTAGGATGCAACCGATGATATGCCTTCAGTTGATCCGCATAAAGATTTGAGGGCGGACCGTACCCTGTTTGATAAAATCCAGGCAATGCCGTTTCTGGCCACAATACCAAAGCAGTCTCAGCGGCCGAATCAGATAAGGAGACCATAATGCGCATTTGATCTGCATAGGTGGACGGATCAAACTTGACCGTGTACGGATCCATATTTGGCTGAATTGCAGCGACCTCGATAAGATTCCCGACCGGTTGGTACGTTGCATACCGCCATTGAGAATATCCCCATGGCAAGATTAGCCAAAGTAGAGCAACCGCCCATGACCTGGACAGAAATTTGGGGGCATGTACCCAGGCCCTGTAGATCCAGAAGTTCACCGATAAAATCCACAAAGAGCCTCCGGCAACCCCAGTCCATTCGTAGAACTGTATCCACGAGGGATGATTGGCCATGGCATGGCCCAAAAGCAGCCATGGAAAATCCAAATCAATCCTATGATGCGTATATTCTATTGCCAACCATGGACTTATCCAAAAAATCCACGTAAGCCATGGCTTATTTTCCAGGGAATATCCGGAATGACGGCACAGTAATCGATAAACCAACACGGCAACAGTAACATACCCTGCATTAGCGACCACCCCCGCAACGACTCCGATAAGCGCCGCATGATAGACCCACCAGGTACCAAGTCCAAATGCAGCGAGCATAGCGCCAAAAACAAAACTCATTCGATTACCTTGTATAAAGGGATCCGCAAGCCATAGAATTGGAACCAAAGCCACCATGATCAAAAACGAAAAATCAAAGGGCGGAAATGACCCCCACCATAAACCTGCCGCCACCAAGGCGGAAAGGACGCTTTTCATCCCTGGCGCAGCGTTGGAGGCAATAGATTCCCGGATATTCCTTAAAAGGGACATGACCATGGCTTATATCCTCAAAGTAACCCATACAACCCATGAGTTCACCCTTATGAGCGCAATTTGACTTATTTTTATGACAATCCAATAACCATGAACTATTTGATTTCGCGAAGCAAGGCGCTTTTGAGCAATATCATTTTTTTCATACTTACCAGCGGCCTAACCGCCTTCAATTCTAACGTGTTTGCGCAAGCACAAAGATCAAGCAGCGGCCCATTTCCGATGCCTCATCAGGGCGGCGTTCAAGAACTACCTGCTATTCCCGAGAATCCTGAGTCGTTGGCGCAAATTTGGGGCTCTTACCCCTCCTTTGACAGTAGGATTTACCTAGCCTTGGGGGTGCACCGTTTACCCAGCACGGCTGAATGGAAAAAAATGGAAGAACTTGGACTGAACTATCAGGGGTATATGCCGCCTTTGGCGTATTTGGTTTCCGTCCCTGAACAGCCAAGCCCGGCTTTGCTCGAGTATTTGTCCGGTGAACGTGGTCTTTTTGCGGCCTGTGATCTGCTGAGGGTGGACGCCAAACGGTCCATGGAGCTGACTCTTCCCTCGGCAGGACCTGGAATTTTGACTAAAAACGGCCTCAAAGGACTGCATATCGTGCTCCATCCTGGTGCGAACCTTGAAAGGTTCAAGGAATATTTGAGGAGCCTGCCCTTGGTGGAGTCTATGGAGCCTGCACACGGACAATTGGGGTTGAGCCTCTATGCCAATGATACGGATGCTGAAATTCTCCTCGCCCACCCAGCCGTTCAATTCATGGAACCTGCCCGAGGGCCAGGAGAACCCGAAGATCGGGAAGCCCGCAGTTTGCATCGAGGTCACGCCATTGATAATAAAATGGAAGGGGGTACAAGGTATAATGGAAGCGGCATAACGGTTGCCATCGCAGATGATGGCGCCATTGGTCCCCACATTGATTTTAATGGGAGATTAACGCAATATTCAACCAATACCTCTTCGGCCAATACCCACGGTGATATGGTCTCTGGGATCGCTGTAGGTTCAGGTAATTTGAATCCAACCCGGATTGGGGCAGCTTACGGTTCTTACCTGCACATGTACAGTATATCGAGCTACCCCCATATCGCCAATGCAGTTGCTAATTACAACAGCTTGGGCACGACCCTGACTTCCACATCGTATTCAGAGGTTAACGGCGGGGTTTACAACAGCAGCGCCGTGACTATCGATGGGCAAATTCAAAGCAATGCCATGTTGATGCATATATTCTCGGCCGGGAATGCTGGCACAGCCGATCATGGTTACGGGGCCGGGACCGGTTGGGGCAACATTACCGGTGGGTACAAGGCCGCCAAAAATGTAATCGCTGTGGGCAATTTACGCAACACCGATGCGCTCGAAAGCTCATCCAGCAGAGGCCCTGCCAAAGACGGTCGCATCAAACCCGATATCTGTGCCAACGGATACAACCAAATGTCCACCGCACCCAACAACACCTACCAAACCGGAGGAGGAACCTCAGCGGCATCTCCCTCGGTGATGGGAACCCTTGCCCAAATCAGCCACGGCTACCGAGCCATGAACAACAATACTGTGCCACCCACAGCCTTGCTCAAAGCAGCCATCCTGAATACCGCTGAAGACTTGGGTAATCCTGGGCCCGATTATCAATTTGGTTGGGGCCGGATCAACGCATTGCGCGCTATCCAATTGTTACAAAACAACCGTTATGTTACCGGAAATCTTGCAGTCAACGATAGTATCAACCATGTCATTGATGTTCCAGCCAATGTTCGCCAATTAAGGGTGATGGTGTATTGGGCCGACTATGCAGGGATCGCCAATGCGACCCGTGCCTTGGTGAATAACCTTGATCTCAAGGTCCTTACCCCATCCAGCGCAACCCAATTACCTTTGAAATTGGACCCCAGTCCCAATACCGCTTCTTTGAGCAGTGTTGCGGTACCTGGCCTGGATTCCCTTAATAATGTGGAGCAGGTCCGCATCAACAACCCAGCAGCGGGAACCTATACGGCTCGCATCATGGGTCAAGGAATTGCACAAGGTCCGCAAGTTTATTGGTTGGTTTACGAATGGCATACCGACCAAATCACCATGACCTATCCCATGGGCGGCGAGTCTTTCGTCAGCGGAGAAACCGAAATCCTCCGATGGGATGCCACCGGAAATACGGGGCCATTCACCTTGCAATGGAGCTCCAACAACGGACAAAGCTGGACTACGATTGCAAGCAATCTGGCAGCATCAGTTCGGCATTACAGCTGGGTGGTGCCTACGGTCACCAGCGGACAAATCAAAATTCGGGTAAGTTCCGGGGCAATCGTCAGTGAAAGCTCTCAACCTTTGAACATCAGTCCTTTGGTCTCCGGTATTGCCTTTCCTACGGTTTGTTCAACCTCCTTGAGCTTGTCATGGTCCGCCGTATCCGGCGCGGGTCGTTATGTCATTCATCGCCTAGGTTTAAGGTACATGGACTCCGTGGGCACCACGACCTCTACCACCTTTACAGTCAATGGCACCAACCTCAGTTCGGAAGATTGGTACGCGATTACCCCCATCGGCACCAACAATGATTGGAGAGGAAGGCGTTCCAATGCAGTGGCCAAACCTTTGACAGGCCCTATCAACTGCGCGGGGGGTTCCACTATTGGTGGTACCTTGGTTTATGGCAATACGGCTCAAAGCCCCATGACCAATACCATCATCGTGCTCAAACAGAACAATACCGAAATTGGCAGGGATACCACCGATGCGCAGGGCATTTTCAGGCTTGGTAATAGTCCTGCCGGGACTTATACCTTGGAATACCAGACCAACAAGGCTTGGGGCGGGGTCAATGCCACCGATGCCTTGGGCATTAACCGGCATTTCAGCAACGTGGCCACGCTGAGTGGATTCTATGCAATGGCAGCCGATCTCAATGCGAGTAATTCAATCAATGCAACGGACGCATTAATTACTGCTCGTAGATTTTCTAATCTTATAACCAGTATACCCGCAGGGAATTGGATTTTTGAGACAGGAACGTTGAACCTTATCAACGGTGGCACCTACAACAACCTTATACTTAAATCGCTGACTTTCGGGGATGTAAACGGCTCCTATATCCCACCAGGGAATTAATCAAGGTTAATCCTTTTGGACCCCTTGCAGTACCAAGACGATTTCGCCTTTGGGGGGCCTGCTTTCACAGTGTTGGGCAAGGTCTGCTATGGATAGATGGATAATTTCCTGATGCATTTTAGTTAATTCTCGCGCAAGACAGGCGCGCCTCTCGGGGCCCAGTTTCTCGGCCAAATCCTTCACCGTACGGAGAATTCGGTGAGGGGATTCATAAATAATAATCGTTCGGGCCTCGGTCTTCAAAGCGGCTATTCGGGTAGCTCTGCCTTTCTTGAGGGGAAGAAAACCTTCAAAAACAAAACGATCGCACGGAAATCCCGACAAGAGCAAAGCAGGAAGGATGGCGGTGGGTCCAGGAGCGACATCGACCTTTATTCCGTGTTGCAACAAATACCGTATTAACAAAAATCCAGGGTCCGAAATCCCAGGAGTTCCTGCATCAGAAACCAAAACCATTTGGGCCCCGGATTGCAGTTGACTGAGAATTTTGTCAAGAATCACATGCTCATTGTGAGCGTGATAGGACTTCAATACGGCCTGAATACCCAAATGCTTAAGCAGCATTCCGGTAGTCCTGGTATCTTCGCACAGAACCAAATCAGCACTCCTCAGTAGCTCCAAACTACGGGCCGTAATGTCGCCCAAGTTTCCCAGCGGGGTGGAGACCACGCTAAGTAAACCGCTAGCCTTGGGCTGATCTGACTCCCTCGATATCACGGCAATTCGCGAACCGCGAAAGAAAACGATTCCATCACCGGGTTAGCCAGCAGTTCTTGGCAAGCCTTACGGGCCATGGATTCGGCATCGGAGGAATTAGAAGCCTGCACTTGCATTCGAATATGTTTACCGACACGGACATCGACGACATCCGATAAATCCAAACGGGCTAAGCCAGTCAGGACCGCTTTGCCTTGAGGATCCAACAAAGCATCGTGAGGCATCACGTTAATTTCAACAAGGTATGATTTCATAACCAACGAAGTATAAGAATAGAAATAGGAATATACAAGAACATGACAGCAAAGAGTCCCGAGAATCCCCATACACCCACAGCTCCAGCCACCAAAACAATAATAACATAACGAAGGTATGGAAACCGTTTTGAAAGTTCGGATGGTTTCAGCGATACCATGGGCAAATTAGAAACCAGCAAGGCGGAACTCCCCAAAGCCGCAAGGGCCAAATGCCAACCCTCTAATTTCAAAAGCCAGGTCACAGGCCATGATGAAAGCGAACCGAGAAAGCCCATCCAAAGAATGGCATGCGCAGGTGTGGGCAAGCCAATGAAATGAGGCGTAGGCACCTTCATTAAATTGAAACGTGCAAGCCGCCACGCTGAGGCCAGTGGTATGGCCGCAAAACAAAGCAACCACCATGCCTCGCCGTTGGAGGGAAAAGTAGGCATGGGCCATTGCGTATTCAATTCCAACGGCCATGGCGACATACCGTAAGAAGGCATTAGACTGCGCGAATGTACCATGAGCAAAGCCGCGGGCAGGAGCCCAAATGAAACCAAGTCTGCCAAAGAATCCAATTCACGACCCATTTCGGAAGGTGCACGCAACCACCGGGCCGTCGCCCCATCTGCAAAATCAAGAACTGCGGCAATCGCAATACAATATAAGGCCCAACCCTCTCCACCGTTAAAAGCGCCGACCAAACCCAGGCAACCGCAAAGCAAATTCCCCAAAGTCATGACATTGGGCACAAAAACCCAAAACGATTGACCTTCCTTGTGGTTATTCATAGGCCGAAAATACGGCCACAACGATTATTGCAAGCATCTCTGCAAGCATCCCATTGAAGGGCCCCAAACCGTGTACTTTTGCTTTGAATTCAACATCATACCCCCTAATTATGACGCCAGAAGAAATCATATCCACATTGCAGAAATCCATGATAGGCACCTTGGGCGAAACCCTAGGCATGGAAATTATTCTTGCAGAAATGGGGCTACTCAAAGGTCGAATGCCGGTGGATCACCGAACCAAACAACCTTTTGGGCTTTTGCACGGAGGCGCGTCGGTGGCTTTAGCCGAAACATTGGGCAGCATAGGCGCCAACATGTTGGCCTATCCCGACAAACATGCTGTTGGAATGGAAATCAATGCCAACCACTTACGTCCTATCAGCGATGGTTACGTCACCGGTATTGCCAAGATACTTCACCAAGGATCCACCAGCCATGTATGGGAAATACGTATCGAAGATGAACGCGGTAATCTCTGTTGCATTTCCCGCTTCACAGCTGCAATTCGTCGCAATCCTTAATGCCAAACCCCTTGAAGCAAGAAGAGCTTTTTGATCGCGCCATCCGCGCAGATTTTGGCTGGGTTTCTTACCGATTACCTTCCGAGGACGGTGTTTCAGTCCCTGAACCGCAACATTTCATCGATCCAGAAGCGAAGGCTCAGCGGCCTTGGTTGGAGAGTTCCCGCGACGGGTTCGTGGTAGCCCCCTTCAGCCTTGCCCATGGACCAGAACTATGGCTCAATCCGGTGGTTCGATGGCAAGGGAACACAGCGGATTCCCAAGGCCTATCTGCTGCAGATGATTTGTTGGATGTTTATATTTCTAGTGTTGATTCCTTGAAAAGTCAAGTTGAAAATCCACAGGAAGGTGGAGCAGGTTCCATCGGCACCGAAGAAGATCCGGAACAAGTCCAATCTCAACATTATATTGATTTCTGCAAATCAGTTCGCCAAATCACCGAGATCTTACAAGGCCAGACTTCGGTTTCGGTCCCTTGCAAAGAAACGGGTCCTCTCCAAAAAGTGGTTTGGTCTAGGACAAAGCGTCTCAGCCTGCATCCCAACGCTCACCCGTGCTTGCTCTTTGAGGCTTTGTGCAAGGCTTACCCCACCTTGCATATTGTGTTGCTAAATCACCCTTCCTACGGTATATGGTTGGGCTGCAGCCCTGAAACCCTGGTAGAGAAGGAGGCAGAACATATTCGTAGCATGGCTCTGGCTGGGACAAGAACCCCTTCCAATGCCAGTCCTTGGGGTAACAAAGAAATCAAAGAACAATGCCTGGTGCTTGAATATTTACAGGACCGTTTTGCCGCCAAAGCCATATCATTAGATTTGCAAGAGACCTCAACTGTTCAAAAAGGCCCTGTAGAGCATTTGTTAAATAAAATTGAAGGCATCTCTGACATTTCGTGTTATGAAATGGCGCATTCTCTGCATCCTACACCAGCTGTTGCCGGTTTACCTATTTCAGAATCCGTTGAATATATCCTTGAAAAGGAGCCGTATAGACGACTTCTCTACTCGGGCTATTGGGGTTATATCAATAAACAAGGGGATGGTTTGCTTTCGGTTAATTTGCGGTGTTTGCATTGGGAGAACAGCCGCGTAACCCTGTATATGGGTGCGGGGATTTTACCCGAATCGGACGCGGATGCGGAATGGTTGGAGACCCGCAGAAAGTCGGAAACACTGATCAATATTCTGAAATCTTTGAACTGGATTTTTTCTCCTGCAGAGATTGATGAAGATTGAATACGGCCTTTTTTCATAGCAAGTGAAATCTTCCACAATACATCTTTTGCCTCAATGGCTTTGGGATAACGGGATACGCCATGCAATCCTTTGTCCTGGTTCGCGGTCTGCCCCCTTGACCCTGGCCATTGCGCGCAGTGGATTGATGGAAATTTTCACCGGGGTAGATGAGCGATCTGCGGGCTTCGCGGCGCTAGGTCTGGCCTTGGGAACCGGTAGGCCCGTGGTGGTGGTTTGTACCTCGGGCACGGCCTTGCTCAATCTTGGACCTGCTGTGGCAGAGGCTTTTTATCTACGTTTGCCGTTGGTGATCTTGAGTGCGGATCGGCCAACCGGATATGAGGGTCAACAACGGGGACAAGTGATTCGGCAGGATGGAGCCTTGGCTCATCATGTGCGGGCTTCTCATCGTTGGGCGCCAGATGAACCGAAATGGGATCTTACGAGTTCCGAAAAATTATTCAAGCAAGCCTTAACTACAGCGACAATCGAATGCGGTCCGGTGCATATCAATATCCCTCTTGATGAACCGCTCTATGATATAGAAGAACAAGGCTTATTCCGTAGCGTCCATTCTTCACATAATGAAGACAAGAGCCCTTACAGTCCCCCTCTTCTTACGCCTGTTCCAGTAGAACTTCAAAACGAAATCCTACATGTACTGGCTCAAGGTAAAAAGATTTGGTTTCTTGCAGGAATGGCAAGCCCCGATGAGGGTGTACAGGCCATTCTCAAGGATATCGAAAATTTGGGGAAGTCTTGTCTTTGGCGCGAGGATTTGGCGAACCTCAAGGTTGGTTTACCCGTTCGGGACGAATGGTTTAGGACTTCACCTGTCGACCCTCCCGAGCTTTTGATTTCTTGGGGTGGGCCTTTGGTTTCCAAGCATTTATTATTATTTCTGCACAGAAATCCACGATTCAAGCATTGGCGAATCGACCCACGAGGGGATGAAATTGACACCTACAGCCGTCTGGACGGAGTCTGGCAAGCCAGCCCGCAATTCGCCCTGAAAAATATCAAAAAAATTTTTTGTGATTTCTTGCTAGAACATCCTTCCGCTACAGGTCTTGAGGTTACAGGTTTTGCATCCGATGAATCCTTTTCCGCTCCAAAACCTTCGGTTATGAAGTCAGAAAACGCGGTGCTGGATTTCGATATGTTAATGCGTGATCGCTACCACAACCTTCCTTTCTCGGATTTGCTGGCGCTATCTGTCGTCCTGCCCTTTTTGAAAAACAAGAGGGTACATTTGGGAAATTCCAGCTTGTTGCGCAAATTCTTGTCCTTGCCCTGGGACAAGGACCAAATCAAGAGCATCCACTGCAACCGTGGGACTAGCGGAATTGAAGGCAGCATCTCGACCGCAATCGGTGAGGCATGGGCCCATCCTGACGATTCCGTTTGGATTTTGAATGGGGATTTGGCTACGGCCTATGACGCAGGTGCCTGGTTGTTGGAGCCACGGCCTTCGGTCAAAATGGTAATTCTCAACAACGGAGGGGGAGATATATTTAGGCAGCTCCCGGGTGCCTCGATACAACCTGAATGCGAGACATTGTTTGCCACCCCACGAAGTATGGATTGGTCGCCCTGGTGCCAGGGATACGGCCTGCCGCACCGTTTAACCACTGACTTGAATTCGCTACAAGACGGCCTGAAGTGGTTAGCAGACCTGGTTGGAACCGGTGTTTTGGAAATTAAAACGAGCCCATTTTGGAACCGTCAATCCGAATTCATCCTTTGCGAACGGATTGAGCCTACTTGCAAGGATTGAAAGATTAGGCTAAACATTGAAGCGACTCTATGCGTTAAACTTGCGCTTCTGATCCTAGAGATCATAGTGAATTATAATTTTCGATAAATCATCCATGAACAAACGCGCCTACACCTGGTCTACCCTGGCTCCGTTCGAAGAAATTAAATTTGAACTCTGCGATGGGGTCGGCAAAATTTCGATCAACAGGCCCGATAAACACAACGCCTTTACCCCGCTTACGGTTCAGGAAATGTCCCAGGCGATGGAAATTTGCCGCCAAGACCCGCGCATTGGTGTTGTTGTCCTCACTGGTGAGGGGGGGGAGGCCTTCTGCAGCGGCGGAGACCAAAGCGTAAGAGGCCACGGGGGCTATGTGGGCAAAGACCAGGTGCCCCGACTCAATGTGCTGGACTTGCAAATGCAAATTCGTCGAATCCCCAAGCCAGTCATCGCCATGGTTGCAGGGTGGGCGATTGGGGGAGGTCATGTGCTCCACGTGGTTTGTGATTTGACGATTGCCGCCGAAAATGCGCGTTTTGGACAGACCGGGCCCAAGGTGGGAAGTTTCGATGGGGGATTTGGGGCTTCCTATTTGGCCAGAATTGTTGGGCAGAAAAAGGCCCGCGAAATCTGGTACCTCTGTGATCAGTACAACGCCAAAGAAGCCTTGGAGATGGGCCTCGTCAACAAGGTGGTTTCCTTGGAAGACTTAGAAGAAACCACCATGGCCTGGACCCGGAAAATCCTTGCCAAAAGCCCCCTTGCGCTCCGAATGCTCAAAGCCTCCTTCAACGCAGAATTGGATGGGCAAGCCGGGATTCAGGAACTGGCTGGCAATGCCACCCTCCTCTATTACCTAAGCGACGAGGCCAAAGAGGGCAAAAACGCCTTTATCGAGAAAAGAGAACCTAATTTTGATCAATTTCCTAAATTTCCCTAATGTTAATCAAATCCCTTCTTGTCGCTAGCCTCGGCGTAACCCTGGCCTGCGTTTCACCTGACAACCCACAGCAAAACGCCTTATCCGATGCGCGTTTTCACGAGCTAACTTTTTTGGACATCCAGGGCAAATCCCGCAGTATGTCGGAGTTCAAGGGGCGCTATATCCTGGTGGTCAATACAGCCTCAGAATGCGGCTATACCCCGCAATACAAGGACCTACAAGCGCTGCACCAACAATTTGGCTCCAAAATCACGATCATCGGCTTTCCTTGTAACGATTTTGGGGGGCAAGAACCCGGGGACGAAAATAGCATAGCGGGCTTTTGCGCCAAGAATTACGGTGTTGAATTCCTGATGGCCTCCAAAGTCCAAATCAAGGGCGAAAACAGGCACCCCGTTTACAATTGGTTGATGAGCAAATCCCTGAACGGACTTTCTGATGCAGATGTTCGCTGGAATTTCACTAAATTTTTGATCAGTGGTGAGGGTCAATGGATGTCATCGTTCCCGTCTTCCGTCTCCCCGCTAGACCCCCAAATCACCAAACAGCTCCGCTAAAGGGATAAGCGTTTAAGACCGACTGCGGGCCAAGGAGTCTGCTTGTTTGCAGGGGCAATGAGAACCCTGCTTTTACATTACACTGCGCTTGCCACAGCGCTATCGACAGCCCAAGTCTGGGGCCAGACCACAATCCATACACCGCAAGGCGCTCTTGGGGTATCAGCTCAGGTACGATCCCTGCGCCAATTCTATTGGATTCGCGAATTGCCACCCCATGACGAAACCCCTGGTAACGGAAGAATGGGCTACTTCGGCAGCGAAACACCCATTACTCTTCTTTGGAGAAAAGGAAATGAGGCGATTTTAAGGGCCCAATGCCTTCATCCCAATGCATGGTTTAGCGAACCGGCAGAAAGCCCTATAGATTCATTGCTGAAGAAACGTGTTCATTCCACGATTCAATTGGAAATCGAATGAGGGTTTGGGTTTTCTTGCTTATTATGTTATGGCATTGGACGGGGGGGGATAATTTCGCCCTCGCCCAAAGAGGGACCGTGCGAGCGCGTATCATGAACGGTTATGCAGGATTGATTTTTGATCAGGTTGGAACTCCCATTGTCAGCGGAAATCAACAAAGCTACAGCATCGCAATTCATGATTCAAGGACCCTGGTACTTGAAATCGCAGCCCCGGCCAGGACGCCTTTAATGATTCAAATTCAGCCTGTTACCGAGGTCTGGAACTATTCGGCTTTACCACCCACTTCCATTCCTTTTGTTTGGGAAGCGGCCTTCTGCAACGAAGGCATTAACGATGAAAGGATGGCAAGGCGTCAAGCTATTCCATTAAATACCAATCAAAATATTTTTCAATTTGAAATGGGTGATTACCAGAACATTCCAGGTAATCCTGAACCCGTTGAAAACCAGATCAAAGCCTTTTTATATATGTGTGGTCGCTTAGGCCCAGTAGGCCAGGTTACCCCTGGTTATTTCGCCAATTCCATGAATATCGAGGTTTGGTATTGAACCGCGCCTTAAGCACTCGATATTCATAACACTTTATTAATTGCCCAACCAATCACCTATTTTTTTAACACTTAACCCCCCATCCACCCATGAAAAAGACCCTAACAACCAAAAACCTCATGAGCATCAGCCTTGTTGTATCAATGCTTATGGCCCATAGAATGTATGCTCAGAACACAGGCGTCATCAACACCAACCTCAATGTTGGTGCAACCGTCCTAGCTCAACTCAAATTAACCAACAATGCGGATGTTCAATTTGGCAATCTATCTGCGACAACTCCCGGTCATGTTTTCCTATCGCCCACAGGAAGCGGCCACACCAATACCGGGGTCAGCACCTCGGTTGGCAAATTCACGGTGGAAGGATCTACCACCGGCTCAGTCAAAGTCACATGGCCTGCCAACATTTCTCTCAACTCCTCGGTAGGAGGCAATACGTTGGTTTACAATTTACAGGTCAACGGAAATGGAAGCGACCTGGCCTCTGGATCCACCATCCTTGGAACCGGAGGCCTTGGGGTAGCCTCCACGGCAGATATTACCCTTGTGGCCGGCAAATACTACCTCTATGTAGGGGGAAAAATCGGAGGCAACGCCGGCAGCCCCGCCAATCTCAATGCCCAAGGCATAGGGGTTTATTCCGGTATCGCCAATTTCAGAGCAGAGTACAATTGATCCTTTCACCACCCCCCTCCTCGGTTGGGTGGAGGGGGATTTATTTAAATAAAAAAACTATATATCAAAATACCATCATAATGAACAAAATTATTTTAGTCATGAGTCTTTATACTGTATCGAATTGGTGCAAAGCGCAGGTGAGTATTGCTCCTACGGGTATCTTGCTGGACCATCAAGGTCAAGGTACCGTCTATATTGGAAACACGGGCAATCAAATCCAGGAAGTTCGTATTCAATTTCTATTCGGGTATCCTGTGCAAGATTCCTTGGGTGAAATTCAAATGATCTATGGCGATACGATTCGAGAAAAATCCCATGGACTAGGAAATTCTATCAAAGCCTACCCCTCAGCTTTTACGTTACAACCTCAATCGCAACAAATGGTGAGGCTTCTTTTGAAGGAACGTCACTTCCGTGAAGAAGGTCTTTACTTCAGCCGAATCAAAATTACCTCTCAAGCAGCAGTGGGGGAGGCTGGAACCATCGACACTGCGATGGTAGGCACGAAAGTTGCCTTTCGCTTTGAACAATTCCTGCCTGTGTTCTTCCAAGTTGGCCAACCTGAACCCGATCTTCAGGTATCCCCTCAATCCTTGCAATCGGATTACCGACACGGAGCTCTACGCTTTGATTATCAATGCGCAAGCAATTCTCCATATTTGGGACAACTGCGTTACCGACTCGTTTCAGCATTAGCCAATTCATCTACAAGCAACGTTCCTGAACCCTTGGCTAATCAAGAAAAAGTCACAGCATGGAAGGAAATGGAAATTGCATTGTATTTCAACGGTAATCGCCGTTGCCTTTTGGCGTGGCCCAACACCCTAGAATCAGGGAAGCACTGTCTTGAACTTGAATTCCATCGAGGGCGCAGTGATTTTCCAGCGCTTGGTGCTGGAAAGGTTCCTAATTATCGGGGTAAAGTTCACTTTGAATTGCCATGAAACGGAAACGATGTGCAGTACAGAATGTCTTACCCTATGTTATTTTTTATGTTCCACTCCCTACGATTCGTTGTCCAATTCCATAAGCCCTCGAGATAGCGTAGAATATCAAGTCTTGGCAAGCTACTCCGGTTACCCTGCAGGTTGGTTGACCCTCCTCAAAACAGACCAAAGATATTGGTTTCCCCTGAATCTTTGGCTTGAGCAGAGTGGATTTGCGTATTTTCATCCGCTACATAACCAATCCTTTCACCGATTGCGCCTGCGGAACCCTGTTGATCACAGGATTGGGCAATTCCAAATTGGGGGATACTCTCCCCTGCAATCCAAACCTTGGAAAATATACCATAGATTCCAGAATATATCTATGAAAAGCAACCCATTGAAGGAATATTTCTTTGATCACCGTCAAACCATATGGGTGAGCAACCATTGGATAGCGTTGCAGTACGGCATGGCCACCAAATTCAATGAACCCGCCTTGGAGCTTGATTTTTCGGGGAAGGTCGAGGCGCCCGTAAAGGAATGGAACGATTACCATGCTCGATGGCTCAAGATAAATGCCATAAAATCTCCGACCCTATTAAAGGATTCGATGGATATTCATCGACCAAAAACAGAAAGTAAATCGATAGAGATTTCTACTTGGTCTGGACGGTATGAAATCCATTTCCAATCAGGGAAGTTCAACTCCAATATTCAATGGGATGCAGTGGGGCATCTAGGCAAGATTGGTTTTAGGGCCTTTGGAACTGCCAATGCCATCTTAGAAAGATCGACCAACATTCCAAATTATGAACCAAGAAATGCCCTCACTACAAGGAATACAAAAATAGAATGGCCCAGCCTTGAACTTGAATGGGCATGGGGATCGCAACAACAAATTAACCTTATTATTTCACCTGCTTCAGTGTCAAGTTTCTGGAAAATAACAGGAGGAAATACGCTTATGAGTAGAACGATTGGCTTTGAAGCTCCAAAAGGGATTCATACCCGGCGATGGAAACCTCCCACAGCAATGAGTGAATGGTCTTTCAACCATGGTCCTTTCATGAATCACCCGCATTTTCCAATGACCACCTCACCCAACGCGAGTAAAGATCGTCTTGATGAAACCAAGGATCTTGTTCCTGTTGCTCTACTCCCCGGAAGCAACCAAATTGATTATCGGTACAAGAATGCATGGGGAGGAATCTCAAATCGCAGCTTGTTGTGGAATATTCCCGGTTTGATGATACCAGAAGGCCGCTGGAATTATCGCTATGAATTTTCTGCACCTCTACGGATAAGTGGTATCGTTGGCTACGGCTTAAGGCCTTCTTTAAGTCTTCAATCGGAAGCCATTGTTCAGCCGGCCAAGGATACAGGCAGAAACCTAGAATGGGATGTCAAAGGCTCCGCCATCTGGACGGCAGGACGAATATTGTATGGACAAAGCCAATATACTGTAGGCCACGACAATCAAAAATGGGAACAACGTCTTCATTTCTATTTTAGTCAAAGCCTGCAAAGCTCACTCCATTACCAATCATACACCTACTCATTTGATCCCAAACCAATTGGCGAGTTCTTGAATCTATCAGGACTTTGGATACTCCCAAAAGGTTACGGTCTCAAAATGCTACGTCTTGAATATCCTCTCATGAAGCTAATTCGGCCCCAACTTCGTCACGAGTTATACCAAGCTATCCTACAATTCGAGGGATGGGGACAGCAATGGCTTTGGCAAATTCCTGAGCACCGTTTATCATGGCAAGGAAGAATCCAGCTCAAAGCACCCTCCCTTACCCTGGTATATCAGGCTATCGCTCACCAAGAGGGTTGGCAAGCGTTCGTACAAGGCCACCTGCGAGGGGGCCACCACTTGGGCGTTTCGTACTCTTTGAACAGGCAGAATACTTCCAACAGGCTCCCAACGACGCAACCAAAGGCAGGGAATTGGGCCTTGGAATGGAAGTGGGTGGGGCTTCAAAGCAGCCGATCAGTGCGCGCGCTCCTCAACCGCGAGTCTTCACGATTGGAATACCATGGGCAATTCACCTTATCTCGCAATAATAACACACTGCCTATCAGCGCGACTAACGGATTAGCGTTGATTCTTCTGGATTTCTACGGAGACCAAAACGCCAATGGAACCAAGGACCCTGATGAAAATACACTTGATGCATATGGTGCTTTTGATTTGCCCGCGGGAATACCTTACCAATTGCTGGTCAATGGTTCAGCGCTGCTCGGTCCTTTCCCAAATTATAACCATGTACGCATTCGGCTCACCCCCCATCATATGCGCAGCCCCGGATGGATTAGCGATCATCTTACAATGGAACTTCATTCCATTCCAAACTCTACCATCAAATACCAAATTGCCTTGTTACGAGGTCGGCAAATTTTCGGTACACTCACTTTGGGCAAAATCCCTGCATCCACCATGTCTAATTCCTTGTCAACTAACCCCGGAGGAATCCGAATTTACGTCCAACGTTGGGATGAAGGGCCATTATTGGAGTCTTGCCTAAGCGACAGCACGTCTAGCCCCGTATCCCATTCCTGCAAGCAAACCCTAACCCTTAGCGATGGGTATTTTGAATTCAATGACCTTAGGCCCGGACTCTACAAGGTTTGGGTGGATTGTTCTACCCTTCGCCGATTGGGATATTCAGGCCATTGTTCTCCGCAAATTCTAGATCTACACCAAGAAGAATCCGTTGAGGTCAATTTTAATTCACCACTAACCTTGGATATTCCCTAAAAACAAACTTATGGGTTCGACTTTTGAAGCCAAGCCTGCCATCCCTTCGCTTGCAATTCATGATCCTTGGCGGTGATATCGTCGTGCATTTTCTGTTTGTATGCTTGCATGGCGGTAAATAAAGTGGGGTTGGACGTGGCCAAAATCTGAACAGCGAGGAGACCTGCATTGGCTGCACCATTGACGGCTACGGTTGCTACCGGAACCCCCATAGGCATTTGCAGAATGGACAAGAGGGAGTCCCATCCATCGATAGAATTGGACGATCGCACCGGAACCCCGATGATCGGTAACGGCGTCGAAGCGGCCAACATACCAGGCAAATGTGCAGCCCCTCCTGCTCCGGCAATCAAAACCCGAAGGCCCCTACTGGCTGCATCCTTGGCGTAGGTTGTCATGCGATCGGGGGTTCGATGGGCAGATAATACATGCAATTCATAAGCTACCCCAAAAGATTCCAAGACCTCCGCCGCTTGGCGCATGATTTCTAAATCCGAGGTACTTCCCATAACAATGGCGATAAGTGCTGGCGATGAGGTAGGGTCTGGATTCATAGCGTTTGGTTAGGTAGAGGGTTAAGGGCTCTTCAAAATTATTCGGCTGCAATATGCAGATATTCTTCGACGTGATCGGCCAAGTCCATGGCCTTTTTAAGATCCGAGCGGACAATGGTGACATGACCCATTTTGCGGTAAGGGCGAGTTTCGGCTTTGCCGTAAAGATGAACAAAAACACCAGGCAGAGAGAGGATGCGTTCCATGCCTTGGTAAACCGCTGGTCCAACGGACCCAGGCGATCCAACCAAATTAACCATAACGGCCGAGGAGCGCAGAGAGGTATCCCCCAAGGGCAGGCCCATAACCGCCCTAATATGCTGCTCAAATTGGGAGCAATAAGCGGCCTCAATGGTATAATGTCCTGAATTATGTGGTCGAGGCGCTGATTCGTTCACCCAAAGACGGCCCTGGGTATCCATCAAAAACTCCACCGCCAAGACCCCGACAGTTCCTAGCCCCTCGGCCACCGCCACAGCCATTTCCTGAGCCTGATTTTGCAATTGGGGAGGCAGCCAAGACTCGATAGCCTCTACAGATCCCGCCATAACACGTTTTACCAAATTTGCTTGGGAATCAAATTGCATGAGGCAAGGACTGTAACAACGAATGTTACCTTTTCGATCCCGAACGGTCAAGACCGCTAATTCCAAAGCAATATCAATTTTTTGTTCAACGAGGCAAGGCCTATCAGTAACTTCCTTGGCATCTGCCAAGGAATGCAAAGTTCGTACCCCTTTGCCATCGTATCCGCCTTGGGCAGATTTCCAAACAACAGGCTTTTGAGGAAAATCAACAAAAATTTCATCGGAACTCATCAAGAAGTTGAGCAAAGCCTCTTTTCCTTCCAAAGCGCGGTAAGGTGCGGTCGGCAAGCCCAGACGATCGTAGTAGGCTTTTTGGGTGATTTTGTTTTGAAGCAGGGCCAAGGTTTCAGAGCTGTGCCAAACTTCCTTGCC
Source organism: Bacteroidota bacterium (assembly GCA_005799025.1). Taxonomy (GTDB): domain Bacteria; phylum Bacteroidota; class Bacteroidia; order UBA7662; family UBA7662; genus SYHX01. The sequence continues at coordinate 69,453 of SYHX01000055.1, forward strand.
CTCCTCCGCCAAACGAGCCAATGCACCAGCATGGACGGCTTCTAATTCATAGGTTAACACATCGCAACCGCGGCCAAAAGCCAGTACGGTCTCCTCGTTTGTCAAAGAACCTACAACCGTGGAAGGAAAGCGAGCGGCCACTGGTGCCTCAGGGTCAGGATCCATAAATCTAGCCTTGATCCCTAAACGATGTAGTGGGTCTAGCATCATGCTCCCCAACTGTCCGCCCCCCAAAATTCCTAAAACCGTTTGTCGCATTGGTTGCTGGCTCATGAGAATCAAGCTGTTAGGGAAACCCAAGGCCAAAACGATATCATACCTCAAAATTAACCTATTTTAGCCGAGCGATGGAACGTGTCCGCCCCAAAAAGAAATTAGGTCAACATTTTTTGACCAATGTCCACCTTGCCGAGAAGGTGGCACTATCCTTGACCGGTTGGGGCAACTATACCCATCTCTTGGAAATAGGGCCTGGCACTGGGCAATTGACCCAACACCTTCGCCGACTCCCCTACCGCTTGTGGCTGGCCGAAGTTGACCAAGAGTCCATTCAATACCTCCTTGCGCATCAACTCGCCGAACCCGAACAGTTGGTTGGTGATTTTCTTCGTTGGACGCCTACACCCTGCTCGGATCAAATTGGTCAAGCTTGTTGGGGGGTGGTCGGGAATTTTCCTTACCATATCAGCACCGAAATCGTTTTCAAAGTCCTGGAACACCACCAGCTTATCGGGGACTGTGTCGGCATGTTTCAGCGAGAAGTCGCTCAGCGAATTTGTTCACCCCACGGCAGCAAAGTCTATGGCATAACCAGCGTTTTGACCCAAGCCTTTTTTGAGGCCGAGTATCTTTTTACGGTCAACGAAGGGTCCTTCTTTCCTCCACCTAAAGTCAAGTCCGGGGTCCTTCGCCTCAAAAATCGCTGGAATCCGCCGTCCTGTGATCACCGTTTGTTTTTTAGAGTGGTCAAGGCCGCATTTAATCAACGACGCAAAATGTTATCGAATGCCTTGAGTCAAGTTTTACCAGAAGGATTTGAAGATCGGATGAAGATCCTTCATCTTCGTGCCGAGCAACTCCCCGTTCAGACCTTTGTAGAGCTCACGTTGGCCATCCAAGAAGTGCTTTCCTTCGAAGGTAAAACAATACTTAAATCATGATATTTCAGCGTATTATGATTCTGGATGAGGTCCATCCATGGCTCCAAGAAAAGTTGCTGGAAAATGATTTTTGCGAAATTTTGGATTATGCCAAGGCTGGTCATGAAGAAATTATCGGAAGACTTTGTCAAACCGAGAAACCGGTGCACGGATTGGTCGTTCGGTCCAAAATGAAACTAGACGAGCAGGTTCTCGATGGTGCCAAAGCTTTGCAGTGGATTGCTCGGGCCGGCTCGGGGCAGGATGGGATTGATACCGAATTTACTCAAAAAAATAACATCACCTTGATTCACGCCTCCGAAGGTAATTGTCTGGCCGTCGCCGAACATGTGACGGGCATGATTTTGGCTTGGCTCAATCGCCTTGTCTCGGGCCATCATCAAATCCAACAAGGGATTTGGGACAGGGAAGGAAATCGGGGACTTCAATTAGCAGGTACCACGGTGGGCCTGATCGGTTATGGTCATAACGGATCCCAAACGGCTCGACTTTTGGCAGCCCTGGGTTGCAAAGTCCTCGTATACGACAAATACCTTCACGACTACGCCCCTAGCGATCTCCCCCAGGTTCTGGAATCCAACATGGACGAAATTTATCAAGAGGCTCAGATCCTCACCCTGCATGCCCCGCTTACCGATGATACCCGCAACCTGGTACAGCGGGACTATTTGGCTCGTTTTCGTAGGCTGAAGCTCTTGGTCAATGCCGCAAGGGGACCAATCGTTCACATGCCTGACCTTTTGTTGGCCTTGGACCAACATCACTTGGAGGGTGCCTGCCTAGACACCTTACCCATCGAAGACCCCCAACGCTGGGACCAAGAAATCATGAATAAAATCCTTGCTCATCCTCGCATCATAATCAGTCCACACGTGGCGGGTTGGACTTGTGAATCCTATCGCGATATATCGGAAGTCCTTGCCCAAAAAATCCTTGCCCATCTCAAGCAACATGACCCAGGCTAAGACCCCGTTCAGACACCCGCTTAGGCCTTTATAATTTGTGTAAATTCGTGGTATGTCCGATACCCAACGCAACGTTCTCAAAACCAAAGTACATGACGCCGACGTTTTGGCTTTTATTGACTCCTTTGCCTCAACCGACCAAAAACGACAGGACAGCCTCGACATTATCGCGCTCATGTCCAAAGTGAGCGGTTTCCCGCCCAAAATGTGGGGTGCAAGCATGATCGGCTTTGGCGCCTATCATTACAAATCCGAAAAAAGCCGACAAGAGGGAGATTGGTTCCTGTTGGGATTTTCCCCCCGTAAGGCCGCCATATCCCTCTACGTGTACACAGGTTCTCCTGAGCATGCCAGCCTTCTGGAAGGATTGGGCAAATTCAAAGCCGCCAAAGCCTGCTTGCACATCCAAAAATTAGCCGATATTGACCAGGCCGTGTTGACCAAGCTCATGAAAACGACCATTGCTTTTCTCCAAAAAAAGTACCCTTAGCGCAATGCCTTTAACCGTGAAAGCTAATTTTTGGCCTATTTACTTCTTCGTAGGTCATCTGTTGTTATGCTATGTAAATATAAGCAAGGCTCAAATGCCTGCGGGGCGTATTCTTGCAGGGTATTATCATAATTGGAATACCGCATCTGCACCTCATGTACCTCTGGATCAATCCCATAATGCGTACAATCTTATTCATGTCGCCTTTGCCACTCCAATTCCCGGAACTTTGTACAAAATGGAATTCAATCCAGTAATGTACAATCCTACAAATTTCAAAACTCAAATTCAAACGGTACAAGCCGCTGGCAAAAAGGTATTCATTAGCCTTGGAGGGGGTCTACACCCGGTGCGCATGGTGAATCTTGCCCAAAAAGACACCTTTGTAAATACCATATCCGCTATTTTGGATTATTACGGATTTGATGGTATCGATATTGATTTTGAGGGAACTTCGTTATTGGCCGCTGGTAATAACATCAACCAACCTGCAGATTCCGGTGCCCATTACCTCATTCGCGCAATCCGACAACTTATGGAGCGTCATCGCAACATATATCAGCGAAAGTTAGGCCTCACGATGGCTCCAGAAACAGCTTTTGTTCAGGGCGGTATGGCCGCGTATGGAGGTATTTGGGGAGCATATCTACCCGTTATTCAAGCACTTAGAGATTCGTTGGACCTTATGCAGGTACAACTCTACAATTCTGGTACTATGCCAGCGCTTAATGGTCAGAACTATGCAGCAGGTACCGCAGATTTTATTGTGGCCCTCTCAGAGGCTTTAATTAGGGGATTCCAAACCTCAGGGGGCTTGTTTCTTGGCCTGCGACCCCAGCAAATTGCTGTTGGTCTCCCCGCCTGTCCTATGGCGGCAGGTTCAGGCTATACCGATACCACCACGGTAGGTGCTGCAATGCGTTATTTGTTAGGAAGAGGCCCACGAACCGGACAATATATTTTAATCCAGAACGGCGGTTATCCTCAACTGGGTGGGATGATGACATGGAGCATCCCTTGGGATGCTACGGCATCATGTGCAGTCCCCTATGAATTTGCACATCAATTTCAGCGGATTTTTTCATTATCACCTCCGGTTTTTGGTAGAACCCTGTATGCCAATAGTGCTCTAACCCCCTTATCTAATACAAGTATTCGTCTTGTGCAACAAAACCTTGCCTTTGCTTCAGATACTACAGATTTTATGGGAAATTTTGATTTAGGATATATTACTCCTGGTTCTTATGGTATTGAATACCGAACATCCGTGCTTTGGGGCGGAGTCAATGCAACAGATGCATTGTTAACTGCCAGGCATTTCAGTAACATTTCTCTGTTGAACGGGATTCATCTGCAAGCGGCGGACGTCAACGCTTCAGGAACCGTGAATGCTACCGATGCCCTGACGATATCCCGCAGATTTTCCAATTTGATTCCTAATTTTCCGGCAGGCGACTGGCTATGGGAAAACAGAACCCTCCTGGTAGGACCTGGTGGAAATTACCAGAATTTAGTATGGCGCGGACTTACCTTTGGAGATGTCAATGGGTCGTATATTCCAAACGCATTATAATTTTAGGTCATATGAAATACGATTTTCTTAAACAAAATCCTCGGACTTACGCCTACGCCTTGACCCTAGTTCCCGGGCTCATCACCCTGTGGGGGAATACATCAGCAGGCGCTTGGGCTTGGTCCAATGTCGTCTTCGTTCTGGTCATCGTGAATTCCCTCGAATGGGTTTTGGGACAACGCCGTAACAACGAAACGGTGACCGAAACCGCCTTGCCTGACCTGTATTTATTCCTGGCCCTTCCTATGGTGGTGGCTGGGATCATGACCTTGTTATGGGGAACGTACACCGGGGTTTTGAAGGGAACTGCTCTGCTAGGCGCTGTGTTGTCCACGGGTTTTTCGAGCGGGTCTATGGGCATTGTTGCGGCCCACGAAATGATTCACCGCAAGGAGAAAATTTGGAAAAGGGCAGGAGACTTTCTCTTGTTTTTGGTGATGAATACCTACTTTGCCATCGACCATCTGCGCGTTCATCATCGGCATGTGGCAACCCCCTTAGACCATGCCTCTGCCCATTACGGCGAACATTTTTATGCTTTTCTAATTCGAAGCATCCGGGGTCAATGGATGCAATCTCTTGAATCGGAGGCAGAAAGACTACGCAAGGCGGGTCAAACACCCTACGGGATCGGGAATGCCATGATTCGTAACACATTGATGCATACCTCTTTGGTCGTCGGATTAGCCTTGATTCACCCAATATTGGCCTTGGCTTTTGTGGGGCAGGCTTTGTTTGCTGATCTTTTGTTGGAATACACCAATTATATCGAGCATTATGGTTTGGAGCGAGGGGTAAACGAAAGAGTGCGGGCCCATCACTCCTGGCAAAGCGATAAGCCTTTTAGCCGATTCATGCTCTACGACTTGAGCCGGCATGCCGATCATCACATGTTCGGGGGCAAACCCTTTTATCAACTCAAAACCCACGAGGATGGCCCAACTTTACCGGGTGGATATGCCGGTTTGATCATCCCTGTTTTGATACCGCCCCTTTGGTTTACGATGATTCATCCCAAAATCAAAACCTTTCATGCCCAAAGGCAACTTACCTCTACCTCGCCTTAACTTCTCCCATGGGCTTTATCAAAAACATGTACCGCAGCCTTCTGGGCGGACCCTCTTTTCGAAAATTCAACGAGCATCTCATCCAATGGGCTTATACAGGGCTGGGGGTGGGCAATTACGAGAGCGATAGAATCAGCGGTGAGCTTCCCTTTATACAGCAACATCTTAACCCTAAGTGCTATGCTTCGGGCATCGTATTGGACGTTGGGGCGAACATTGGCCACTATGCCACAGCATTGCATCAGGTCAACCCCTCGCTTGAAATTCTTGCCTTCGAACCGCACCCACGGACCTTTGAGGTCTTACAAAGAAATACGACATCCAATCCACAGATTCGCTGCTTTCCTTTTGGCTTCGGACATGAACAAGGGGCGCCTATATTATTCGACCACGGCGGTGAAGAAGGTACTGAGCACGCATCATTGCACCAAGGCGCTTTGTTGCACGCTGGATACGTCAAGGAAGAAACACAGACTGTTCAAATACAACTCGACACCATTGACCATTTCCTTGAAGCCCAAGGAATCGATCGTGTTTTGTTTCTCAAAATAGACACCGAAGGCCATGAATACGCCGTCCTCCAAGGGGCCAAACAAGCCCTGCAAGAGGGCAGAATTCAATGGATTCAGTTCGAATTCAATGAAATGAATATAGCTTCCAGGGTTTTCTTCAAAGACATCTGGGATTTACTCAGCGATTATCGTCTTTTCCGACTTACACCGCACGGACTAATGCCTATACATCGGTATTCCGTGGCAGAATGCGAGGTCTTTCGCTTTCAGAATTTTGTGGCGGCACACTCTACGGTTGTCATGCCTTAAAAGCTGGGAAAGAAACCCTCTTTAGCGAGTGGGCAGAATGCGCAATCGAAAATAGAGTGTGGCATAAGGCTCTAAGCCTACCTCCGGTAAAGATTTGTTACCATAAGCCGCCCAAGATGGCAACACAATCCATAGTGAGTCACCTGGAGCACAGGAGGAGAGCAGAGTACCCAATCCTTCCGGCTTGATTTGATCCTGTCCTTGAACGAAATAATAGGGCTCTTGCTCCGTGAACTCCCGTATGACTTTGCCATCCAGCGATTGCATGCTGCCTACCAAGCGGTATTTAACTCCGTTTTGAAGGATGTCCGCCTTGACTTTCTGTAAATTTCCCGATTTTACAGGAAATCGAACAGCTCCCATAGCGGTTCGGCATGAATCGGGTATGCCTTGCTGCAGCATGAACGTGGTAATTTCTCCTTCTTCGTTCCTGATACGATGCACCCCAACCTCGAGCCTCAACTTTGAACCCGTAGCTACCCAATCTGGCTTGGGTGTTCCCAAATCAAATTTGAAAACCGAATCGGAGACCGGATAGAAGCATGCGCTGTCCCCTCTTCCCATCAGGGCCAAACCCTCTTGGATACTCCCTTTGTAGGCGGCCTGGGTGAGTTGAACCCAGAAGGGCTGACCGCTCGCAGACCCATCGTAAAGGCAGCTATCGCCTGAATAAATACGCATTCTCAACGCCATGAGATCCCCGAATTCAGCCTTGACCGAAGCGCCTTTTTTGACCCAATAATATTCCAAACCGCCTGCGGTCTTAAGGAGTGGAGGGGTCTTGCCCGATGGGCCTGTCGTACAACTTTGTAGGGTCGCCACAACCAACATGAATACAAGTAGAATTCTGCGCATGGGGATGAACTAAAAATTACATTAAATGATCCGGTGCGAAGGCCTCCAGCGCTTTGAGAAAACGGGCTTCGGTTTGTTCCAACGTATCTCCGCTTTGACCGCCTGCGGCATTCAAATGACCACCACCTTCGAAATATTGAATGGCAAAGAGGTTGGCGGGTACCTTGCCCTTGGATCGGAACGACATTTTGACCTGGACTCCACGGTCAATCATAACCGATGCGAAACGCATACCCTTGAGATTCAGAGCATAATTGACCAATCCTTCGGTATCTCCGGTACGGACTCCAAAATCCTTAAGGTCCTGTTGAGGCACCACGATATAGGCAGTATGCCATTCCGGTAAAACCTTCAGGCGATTCAAAAAGCAATGCCCCAGGAAACGCAGGATCTCCACGGGGGTTTGGTCAAAAATGGCTTCGTGAACCTGAAAATGACGAACCCCCATTTCTTGAAGTTTGGCTGCCCAACGATGGGTATTGGGCGTGCACGATGGAAAACGGAATGATCCGGTATCGGTCACCAAGCCTGCATAAAGGCAGGTGCCAGCCTCGAGGCTCACCGCATCCATCCACCCCAATTCATTGCATAAATCCAGAATCAACTCGCATGTGGAGGAGGCCTCTACCTTGTGATAGGAATAATTAGCAAAATCTTTGGGATAGGGATGATGATCCACCATCAAAATGGGTTTCCCCGATTGCCCGATGATTTCCCCCAATTCATTGTTACGCTTGAGGTCATTGAAGTCGAGACAGCAAACCAGATCAACCCCTTGGAGTACTGCCAAGGCCTCGTCCTGGCTTTGTTCGTAATCGAGTACCGTCGAACTTCCCGGCATCCAATCAAGAAAGCCGGGGAAATCGTTGGGCACCACTACGGTCACTTCGTGCCCACGCGATTTGAGCACATGCGCCCATCCTAGTGAAGAGCCAAGGGCGTCGGCATCGGGTTTGTGATGGGTGGTGATCAAGACGCGAAGCGGTTGACTCAACCCGCTTAACAAGGAATGTAGGTCGTTCGGCATAACTTTGAAACTCAAAGATACCCTATGTCTTTTCTGGAAATTCGTTCGGTGAGTAAAAGCTACCGACAGCATCAAGCCCTCAAGGAGGTAAGCCTCGATATTCAAAGGGGCCACATCATGGGTCTGCTCGGGCCCAACGGAGCTGGTAAAACCACCTTGATCCGCATGATCAACCGTATTCTCGCCCCGGATAGTGGGACAATCATTTTGGACGGGACGGAATTGGACCCGAAGCACTCGCGCCGAATAGGGTATTTGCCCGAAGAGCGAGGCCTTTACAAAAAAATGAAAATCGGCGAGCAATTGTTGTACTTGTCCCGCCTACGCGGCATGAGTGCAGGCGATTCCTTGACGGCAGCCAAAAAATGGATGATCCGCTTAGAAATGCAAAGCTGGTGGAACAAGAAGGCCGAAGAGCTCTCTAAGGGAATGCAACAGAAGGTTCAACTGGTGGCATCCTTGATGCACGACCCCGATTTATTGATTCTTGACGAACCTTTCTCCGGATTCGATCCCGTGAATGCACAGATGCTCAAAGAAATTATCCTGGAGCGGCGGGCGGCGGGCACCACCCTTCTGATTTCAACCCACCGCATGGAAACAGTCGAAGACCTGTGCTCCGACGTGGTCCTTATCCATAAAGCCGGGGTGGTGCTGGCCGGACCGACCCAGGCCGTTCGCCGACAGCACAGCGGCAATCAAATCGAAATCCATTGCGCCGGCGACTTGGCCTCGCCGCCGCCCGCCCCCCCTGCCCATACCCCGGTCAATTCAACCTCCTCGAATAGCTTAGCTATCTCGGATGGGATAGCCTCTGAATCCACAGGAGAGGCCATCATCCGTTTGGTCTTTGAGGCGACTCCTTCCGAATGGCCAGCCATCATTGAACATTACAATCACCACAGCCGGATCGTTTATTTTGCCGAAAGACTCCCCAGCTTCCAAGACATCTTTATCAAAGCAGTAGGACCTAACCATCAATCGTAAACCACGAATAATGAACAAAATCCCGCTGGTCGCCGGCCGTGAATTTTTCACCCGCATTCAAAGCCGAACCTTCCTTGTCATGTCCTTGCTTGGCCCTCTTTTGTTTGGGTTATTCATTATGGTCCCGGTGCTAATGGCCCAATGGGACAACGAATCCACCACCGTTTGGGTCCATGATCCCTCCGGAAATTTTGATAGCGCCTTTGCAAATGCGGATGGATTGAATTTCCAAAAATTACCCCAAGGTACCTTGAGTAATGGCCCCTTGAATGCTAAGGATAGCGCCAATATTCGCGAATTGTTACAAAACAGCGATGTCGGAGTCCTTTCCCTTCAGGTTGTGGACTCTTCGTGGAATTCCAAAATCGCCTATTTTTCGGAGCAATCCGCTGGCCTTCAAATCACCGAACGAATTAAGAATGCGGTGAACGAGCGTATTTACCAAATGCGCATGAATCAATACGGCCTTGATCCACAAACGATTGAATCTCTCAAAGCCGAATCCGACCTCAAAGCCTACGTGTGGACCGAAGAGGGCAGCCAAGACAGCCATACCGAAATGGCCACGATGCTGGGATTCGGAGCTGCTCTACTCATGTATATGTTTATCTTCCTGTATGGAAGCATGGTCATGCGCGGTGTGATTGAGGAAAAAGCGGGAAGGGTCATGGAACTTCTAATTTCAACGACAAGCCCTTTTCAGTTGATGATGGGCAAGATTCTTGGGATTGCCTCTGTAGGGCTTTTCCAGTTTATTTTGTGGATATTGTTGGGAGCCGGAATCAGCACGTTGATTGGAACGATGGGACTTGTTGAAAGTTCCCCACAAACCGCAACCATGGGGGTGAACGCCGCCCAACTCCCCGATACCGCCACCAGCCCTAATTGGATGCAAATGCTGGGATCCATGCCTTGGGAAAGCATCGTTCCCTTGTTTCTGTTTTACTTCCTTGGCGGGTATTTCCTGTATGCTGCCCTCTTCGCAGCGGTTGGCTCGGCGGTGGATTCCGAAGGGGACTCCCAACAACTCGTCATGCCCATCAGCATGCCCATTATCCTAGCCTTCATCGCTTCTCAATTTGTGATGCAGAACCCCCACGGGTCTTTGGCCTTCTGGATGAGCATGTTCCCCCTGACCTCACCCATTGTGATGGTAGTGCGCCTACCCTTTGGGGTGCCCCTCTGGGAAATTGCACTCTCCATCAGCCTTCTGGTGACTGCCTTTGTGGGTTCGGTTTGGATCGCCGGTCGCATTTTCCGGATTGGGGTCTTGATGTACGGCCAGAAGGTCTCCTTGGGCCTTCTGCGTAAATGGCTCTTCTATCGTTAATTCGGGATAACCCCTCCAACGATTCCTCCAGCTCCCTGATGATCACGACCCATCGCCGCGGGGATCGGTTAGCGGTCGTTGACATGGGGACCAATGTCTTTGGGCTTGCCGTTGGTACCTTGAACAGCAACGACTCACCGCATTGGATTCACCGCGCTGAACTTGAAGTGGGCCTGGCCTCCGAAGGTTTTGGTATCCTCACAGAGGCGGGCCAAAAGCGGGCCGAAACTGCGCTCCAACATCACCTCCAAATCGCCTTGGATCATGGAGCAACTGCATTCTACGGGTTTGGTACAGCAGCGCTGCGTCAATGGAGCCAAGCCCCTGAATGGCTTCACCGCACGGCCTTGACTCTGCACAACAACATTCCCCTCCAACAGCAAATTCCCATCAACCTCACTGTGATTTCAGGTACTCAAGAGGCGGAATGGATTCGCTACGGGCTTCAGCAGTCAGGGCTATTGGAAAATGGACCTGTCATAATCAATGATATTGGAGGCGGCTCTGTAGAGCTTGTACTTTGCCACGGCGACAGAACCTACCTTGCCCTTTCACTTCCGCTGGGTATGCGAAAATTATTGCACCAGTTTCCAATTCGTAAACCACAGAGCCATTCAGAAGATTCTCAAAATCCTCCTGCAAAGAGTGCCTTTTACCAGAAGGCCTTTCAAGGATGTTACGATTTCTTAATCAGGGAATTCAAAGGTCATTTGGGTGAAACCTTAGCCCAAATTCAACCCCTTCGTATACTGGGTACCGCAGGCCCATACTGTACCCTTGAACAATGGGTTCGGTCCTACCTTTCCGCAAACCACGCATCGTTGACCCTAATTTCGAGGGATATCTGCGCAGCCTTTGGGGATGCCGCAACCCTTCGCCTGCAAGGCAAGTACCCACCTTTGCACCCCCTGTCCACCGATGCCGTGGTACATGCCTCTGCTTTGATGTTGGCCCTGAGCGACGCCTGCGGAGGCTTGCCCATACAGACCACGGATCTCTCCATGCGGGAAGGCGCCCTCCTTGCCCTGTTTCATAACAATTAAAATTTTACACCCTTGGCTGGACCAAAATCAATCGATCCGAACAACGGGTCACGGCAGTGTACAACCATCGCAAATAGCTCACAGGATCTTGCACCGCATAAGGCTTTTCTAACAACAGATACACTCTAGACCAAGCTCCCCCCTGTGCTTTATGAACGGTCTGGGCATAGGGATACTTGACCCAAAGAGCCGACAGGTAAGGATCCTTCTCCGCCGTATCAGGGTCCACCACCCGATGCTGCCACAATGCCTGTTGCTGGACTGGATTCAGGGAGGCCTGACCAGATTGAAGGAGATCGAGGCACAATTTCCCTTCAAAAGTCCTTTCATCGCCGTCCATTCCAATCCACTCCATCATGGCATTCATCCATGACATACCTGCATGCTGATGCGTTTTCCCGACTCGTTTCAAAAGGCGAATCTCCTCCCCATTTGCTAACAAGTGACCACCGATTAGATACTGGTTGCGTACGACCAAAAGAGACTCCCCTTCCTGAGGTCTCCCTACCTGACCATCAAAACGCCTTAGTCTATATCCATTGTTGAACTTAGATGCCCATGCGTTTGAATAGGCAAGCAAAACACTTTGACCAGGCTCATAATGCTTTTCAAAATCAAGTATCGCGGTGGACATCGTGGCATGCATCAAAGGCTCTTCTTGGCATGCGCCGTCCGCGTACTCTTTTATCCATTCACCGAATTCCGTCCACCAGGTACCGCTCTTGTACTCCTTATTCACGGTACCTTCAGAAAGGTCTTGTGATACCTCAACAGATCTCTTTTCCATTTGCATCCAACCCAAAATGCAACCAGCCAAATGCAAGACCGGAGATAAGGCCGATTGACGGTACCTCCCCGCCAATTCAATTTTTCGGAAATCACAACCCCAAGGTATCCAAGAACTTGGAAGAAACGCCGGGGATTCGGTTTCACCCACAGGCGGAAGCTGGTACGGATCTCCCACCAAAATGATTTTGTGCCACGAAGAGGACTGATAAATTTGTTGTAACAAATCTGCGATTAACGACTCGCCACCACCACTTCCATTCCCCATCATCGAAGCCTCATCCACCACAAACACACAGGGTTCATCCCTTTCCATAGACTTTAATTCAAAACGAACTCTGGTGCCTCTACCGTTCAACAAATCATCTTCCACGGGACGGTAAAGTTGGCGATGCAAGGTATTTGCTCTACATCGCGCGGTTTGGGCAAGGACCTTCGCCGCTCGGCCTGTTGGCGCCAACAAAACCACAGGCCTATCCGCTTGACGCATCCATCGAACCAAGGCCTTCATCATGAAGGTTTTACCACTTCCGGCAGGACCTGTCATCACCAGGACCCCTTTCTCGGTGTCGTTAAGAACAAACTCCTCCAGAGCCTCCAGAGCCGCACGTTGAGAATCGTCCGCCTGAATTCCTGGATTGAGGCCTTCGAAAATCGTTAACATATTCTTCATCGTGCGGACTGATTCAACGCATTCACCCTCCCAAGGTAGGTGTCACATGGCTTCTTCCAAAATCTGCATTGCACCGGCCTCCACGATAGCATCCCACAAGGCACGGCGTGCTTGTAAAGCTTCCTTCACAGCCTCTGCAGCCTCTTGCCACAAAACAGGATCCGAACCGCAGGCCCATTCGGTCATGCGGTAGGCCAAGTGCTTATGGTGTTCTCCGTCTACCTCTATATGCCTCTCGAGATAATAGACAAAGGACGACAATTTACCAGGAAACTCCCGGTTCATCGTCCCCACCATACGAATAAACATGTCCGGGATCAAATCCTCTCTCCCCAGGGTGAATACCGCAGCCAATTCATGGGTCCCTGCACGGCGAATCAAATCAAAGGTTCGGCGATTGAATGCCAATCCCCCTTCCGGCAACCCAACAGGCTCCCCCTCGTCCGTATTCCATCGATAATCCCGCACATATCTCTCAAAGACCTCTGTTTCAAGACCCAATTCCCTCATAGCCTTGAGGTACAACTCAAAGTGAGAAATATGCCCGCCTTCCGGATCCTCATCACTCTCCTCCCCCAAAACTATTTCGTTGATCAGGAAGCGAACCTCAGGATCCCCGACAGGTTTCCATGGTAATTGCATACCCGTCAATCGCGATTGCAGGCCCTTAACCAAAGACATGAAATCCCAAACCGCATGGGCATGGTGGACCATGAACACCTTGACATGCTCTGTACTGCGCATGGATTGATAAAGAGGATGGTCCAATAAACTTTGACGGTAAGGAGCTACGGCCTCGATCAGGCCTTGAATGGAGTGGATGGCATTGAGGGTCATTGGAGACGATTTTTAGCCTAAGTAGAACGCCATTCATTCGCTCAGGTTTTACCTTTGGCCAGCAAAATTTTAAATTCATGGTTGTCGCTCTCATTCTGGTCTTCGTCCTTGGCTACGCCGCCATTGCACTCGAGCACCCCATCAAAATCAACAAGACGGCCTCGGCCCTGCTCACCGCGGTGATCTCTTGGACCCTGCTGGTCATGTTGCCCATGCCCGATGGCATTGAGGGCAGCTCCGCCTTCGCCGCTTACCTGAGCGGTTTGGGAGAGGGCGGCTTAGGCAATTTGCAGGAGCATTTCAAGCACTTTGTCGGCGATGAATTGAGCCACCATCTGGGCAGTATCTCCGAAATTCTCTTCTTTCTACTCGGCGCCATGACCATCGTGGAATTGGTCGATGCGCATCAAGGCTTCCGCATTATCACCGACCGCATCACCACCAAGAATACCGTCAAGCTCCTCTGGATCGTTTCCATCATCACCTTTTTCCTTTCGTCAGTTTTGGATAACCTGACCACTTCCATTGTAATGGTTTCCTTGCTCAGGAAGTTGATCAAAGAAGCCGAACAACGCAAATTCTTTGCCGGAATGGTCATCATCGCCGCCAATGCCGGCGGAGCTTGGACCCCCATTGGGGATGTCACCACGACGATGTTATGGATCGGTGGCCAAATTAGCACAGGCGCCATCATGTCCAACGTTTTCCTGCCTTCATTGGTCTGTCTGATTGTTCCACTAGGGGTTCTTTCATTCAGTCTCAAAGGTGAAATCAAGGGCTTTGATCAAGCCACCACCAACGAAGGCCAAGGCAGCGTCAAAGGATCCTTGTTGATGCTCATCCTAGGCGTGGGTTCGCTGCTCTTTGTGCCCGTGTTCAAAACGGTCACTCACCACCCCCCTTACCTTGGTATCTTGTTGGGATTGGGATTGTTATGGTTGGTTTCGGAACTCCTACATTCCGGCAAAGACGAAGAAGAGCGCAAGCCTTTCACCGCCGTGCATGCCTTGTCCAAAGTTGATACCTCCAGCGTTTTATTCTTCCTCGGAATTCTTTTGGCGATCTCCGCCTTGCAAACAGCAAATATTTTATCCGCTGCAGCCACATGGCTGGACCAAACAGTGGGCGACCTGCGCATCATTGTTTACTTAATTGGTATGCTTTCGGCCATTATTGACAATGTTCCGTTGGTGGCGGCCAGCCAAGGCATGTACGACATGACAACGTATCCCATGGATCATTGGATGTGGCAATTCATGGCCTTCTGCGCCGGCGTTGGGGGTAGTGGATTAATTATTGGTTCTGCGGCCGGTGTTGCGGTGATGGGCATGGAGAAAATTGAGTTTGGCTGGTACCTGCGCAAAATCTCCCTTTGGGCCATCCTCGGCTATACCGCCGGTGCCGTGGTTTACCTAGTGATGCAGGGTTTGTTTTAAACGACCACTGCCCAAACAACTACTACCCAGACCACCAGCCGCTATGGATTTCCAAGCCGGACCTCTGCCTGGTCTCCTCATCATAGAGCCCCGAATTTATGGGGATGCCAGGGGCCATTTTGTGGAGACCTACCGCAAGAACCTTTTCGCGGCCAACGGTATCCACGAAGACTTTGTCCAAGACAACCAATCCATGTCCGGCAAGGGCATATTAAGAGGCTTGCACTTTCAGGCGCCCCCCCATGCCCAGGGCAAACTTGTTCGGGTCCTGCAAGGCCGTGTATTGGATGTCGTCGTGGATCTTCGGCGTTCATCCCCCACCTACGGGTGCTGGTTCAGCCTGGAACTAAGCCCCGAAAAGGGAAGAATGTTCTACATCCCCCCCGGCTTTGCGCACGGCTTCCTGACGCTAGAGGATCAAACGGTCTTTGCCTACCAATGCACGGATTATTACCATCCATCCTCCGAAGGAGGCCTGCGATGGAACGACCCGGCGCTGGCGATTGACTGGGGTTGGAGCGACCACCAAAATCCCCCCTTGGTTTCGGACAAAGACCAAAAACTTCCGTATTTTGAGGACTTTAATAGTCCTTTTGCATGAGTTTTTCGCCGGATATTCTTCACAAACTGGAGCTACTCCAGGCCAAATACGATGCCCTGGGGCAGGACCTGGGCTCCTACCTCGAAGGTCTTCTCCATGCCGATTTCCTGCCTTATTGGGATTATGTTCAGTTGGATGTCCTTTTGAATCTTCAAAAACCCCGGACCGCCTTTGAGGACGAAAAGATTTTCATCCTCTACCACCAAATCACCGAGCTCTATTTCAAACTCTGCCTCAACGAGCTGGCCCAGTTGTGCCGACCCGACGCTCACCCATCGGCCGCCACCGTTCAAGCCGAAGAAGTCCTGATGCGGGTTAAGCGGGTTAACCGATATTTTGATGCCTTGGCCTTGTCCTTCTCGATTATGACGGACGGCATGGACCCTGAACAGTTTTTGAAGTTTCGAATGGCCTTGCTGCCGGCCTCTGGATTTCAATCCGCCCAATACCGCGAAATCGAATTGCACTGCACAGACCTCAAGAACCTAGTGCATCGGGATTTTCGCGACCGCATCCAACCGGATGCAGACATCGAAACGCTGTACGCCCACATCTATTGGAAACAAGGGGCCATCGAGCTTCAATCCGGCAAAAAAACCCTTACGCTCAGCCAGTTTGAGGCCAAATACGACAAGACCCTTCTTCAGGGCGCCCTGAGCCTGCGCGGCCATACCCTAGCAGCGATTTGGCATCGTTTGTCCAGCGAATCCGCGACCTCCAGCGAAACCTTGGCCGATCTGGCTCAAGCTCTGCGCATTTTGGATCACCGGGTCAATGTGGACTGGCCTTTGGCCCATTACCGCACCGCGGTTCGCTACCTCCATCGCCCTGCCCAAGACATCGCTGCGACCGGTGGAACCAATTGGCAACAATACTTACCACCACGGATGCAGTTACGGATTTTCTATCCCTGGCTTTGGACCGAAACCCAATTAGAATCCTGGGGCAAAAAAGACCTGCTCCTTGACGAACCAAGACCCGCTTCGTGACGAACCCTAAAGCGGGTCGTAAACAATCGGACGCCGGCAAATTGTTACGGCTGTTTCGGCTTTTGAATTTGTTATGGAATACCCCCACCGGACTTCGGGTCGAAGAATTGGCATTTCAACAAGAAATCAGCAAAAGAACGGTGTACAGGGATCTCGAAATTCTGGATCAAAGCGGATTTATCCTGAAACAAGACGAACGTAGCGGACGCTATCGCCTCCAACAGGCCAAGGAAAGCAGTTCTCTTCTCGGCTTTGACCGAATCGAAGCCGACATCCTTCTTCATGCCTTGGCGTTGTCTCCCCCCACCAAAGAACGGGATCGTCTCCTCACCAAGCTTCGCTCCCTTGGGACCTCTGCCGGTCTGCTTCACCAAGCCAGTCATACAGCATCGGCGCATTCGGCCTACAGCCGGCTTCATGAAGCCATCCAACGGCAATTATGTGTGATTCTGATGGATTACCGTTCCGCCAATTCGCATACCGAGCGCAACCGTAACCTGGAACCCTACGCGTTCACCGATGATTTATCGTCCGTTATCGCCTTTGAGCCTTCGGCCTCAGCCAACAAAGCCTTCAAACTCGAACGGATAGGCGAAGTCAGGGTCCTCCAGGAGCCATGGAAACACGAGCGCCGTCACCAAAAAATCGAACAAGATCCCTTTGGCATGCCCTTAGGGCCAGAGGCCACCGAAATCCATTTGCGGCTCGGGGAACTCAGTTCCCAACTCTTTCGCGAAGAATTTCCAGCCTTTGCTCATTTACTTCAGGAAATCCATCAAAACCCCAGCAATACCCAATACTGCGAAATTCACCTTCGTATTGGGAATATGCAAGGTATAGGGCGATTTGTGTTAGGATTGATTGACGATATTGAAATTATCGCTCCGTCATCCTTCAAAAATTACCTCCGCAATCGGATTGGCCAAAAACTTCGTTGAAAAAATCTCTTGACGACTTGGCTTTTTTCAATCGCCAAGAACTACCCTTCTTCGAGATAGGCAACACATTTTAACTCCACTACAATTTCGGTAGGCAGAGCGCCCACCTCCACGGTCGTACGGCAAGGCTTGTTGGCCAAGGGACCCATGATTTCTGCATAAAGACGATTAAACGTAAGGAAATCTCGTTTCATATCCGTCAAAAAAACCGTAACATCCACCAAATGCTCCAAACCTGCACCGTGCTGGGCCAGGACTGAACGCACGTTCTCAAAAACCTGACGAATCTGCGCCTCCAAGTCAAACGCCTTGTAGCGACCGCTGGCATCCAATTCCAGGCCAGGCACATCCAAAGCGGCTGCTTCGGTATCCGGCCGCCTAGGCCCTATGCCAGAGAGGTAAATCCAAGGCCCCATCCTTCGGGAATGAGGGTAAAGCCCCACCGGGCGCGGGGCTCCGCTGGTCGAAAACATGGTTCTATTGTCTAGCATTGGCTTAGAATTTAGTGGGGTTTAAGCGAAGAATGGCTTGGCCATCGGTGAGAGATTCCAATCGGATTTGGCAACTCAATCGACTGGCAGGTTGCTGATCCGGCAGGGTATCCAACATGTCCAATTCAGCCTCGTTGGGTTCCGAAACAGCGCCTTCTTGCCATTCGACCCGGCAGGTGGCGCACAAGGCCATTCCGCCGCAGACGGCCTCCAACGGATAGCCCGCCGACTTCAGGGCTTCCATCAAAGAGAGTCCCAAACGGGTCGGGAAAACCAATTCTTTCACCGTGCCGCACACATCAATGACGGTAATCTGAACCTCTTGCATGCTAAATGTTTTTTGATGTTATCAAAGGAGGTTCCAAGATTTCTTAAAATCAATTCGGGTTATTCTATAGCCCATTCACCCCGGTAACGGTGGTGTATTTGAAGGAAGGTTTGGCCCCACCGTGAATGTGCCGATAGGCACCGTGAGCCATCAGGGCCGCCTCGTGAAAGCCTGACAAAATCAACTTGAGTTTACCGGGATAGGTATTGATATCTCCGATCGCAAAAATTCCAGGTACCGAGGTTTGAAAGTTATCGGTTTGGACTTGAATCGCGGAGGCCTCCAATACCATGCCCCAATCGGCGATCGGCCCCAGTTGTGGAGTCAGACCGTAGAGTGGAATCAAATCATCGGCCTCCAAGCTCCAAGCCGGCTGACCCTGGGTTTGGACGGTCACCGAGGATAGATTTCCGGCGGCGTTGGCTTCCAAGGAAACCAGGGCCGTCGAAGTGAGCAAGCGGAGTCGGCCAGCGTCGGCCAAGGCCTGAACACGGGCGGCTGATTCAGGAGCCCCCCGAAAACTGCTATTCCGATGCACCAAGGTCAAATCCCCTGCGATCTCCGACAATTGCAGGGTCCAATCCAGGGCCGAATCGCCGCCGCCGGCCAAAACCACCCGACGACCTCGAAACACCTCCGGATCCCGAATCATATAGGTCACACCCCGGCCTTCCAAAGCTGCCAACCCGGGCAAATCCGGCTTTCTCGGTTCAAAACACCCCAATCCCCCGGCAATAACAACCGCTCCAGCCAGCACCACCTCACCGTTTTCGCTTTGAACCTTCCAACGACCTCCTTCAACGGCCTCCAACCCCACGACTTTCTGGCCCAAACCAAAGCCAGGCTGAAAAGGAGCAATTTGCTCCATAAGGCGATCAATCAAGTCCCCGGCCAAAATGCTAGGGTAGCCAGGAATGTCATAAATCGGCTTGCGGGGGTAAATCTCGGCCAATTGACCCCCTACAACGGGCAGGGTATCCATCACATAGGCCTTCAATCGCAACAACCCCAATTCAAAAACCGCGAATAGCCCCACCGGACCCGCACCAATTATGCAAACATCGGTTTCCAACATGCCCACAAAGAAACAACGCGAATCCAAATGGCAAGGCGACCCCCCAGAAGCGTTCCTTTTATTATCGCAATAACCTTATACATTGGCACGATATTTGTTCGTTGTATAAGATGTCTTCTCTATCAATTAATCCACTCAATCCATGAAGAAACTATTCTCATTAATTATGATCACGATTGGCGGACTAACCCTCAGCAGCTGCGGTTACAACTCCATGGTGACCCTAGACGAAGAAGTCTCCGGCCAATGGGCCAATGTCGAAGCCGCCTACCAACGCCGGGCCGACTTAATTCCTAACCTTGTTAATACGGTAAAGGGTTACGCTGATTTCGAAAAATCCACCTTGATGGCCGTCACCGAGGCACGTTCCAAAGCGACCTCCATGCAGATTGACCCCTCCAAGTTGGACGAAAAAACCCTGGCCCAATTTGAACAAAACCAAAACGCCCTCAAAGGAGCCCTTTCTCGGCTTTTGGTGGTCATGGAAAAATACCCTGATCTCAAGGCCAACCAGAACTTCTTGGAACTCCAGTCCCAATTGGAAGGCACCGAAAACCGAATCAATGTCGAAAGACGTCGTTTCAATGAACTGGTGCAGAGCTTTAACGGAACGCTACGCCGCTTTCCCAACAACCTGACAGCTAGCATGTTTGGCTTTGAAGCCCGCGCCTATTTCAAATCCGAAAGCGGTGCCGAAAAAGCCCCCCAGGTTCAATTCTAATGGCCTCTGACCTGTTCACGCAGGCCGAACTGGACCGCCTCAGCGCGTGCATTCAACGGGCCGAACTCCAGAGCTCCGGTGAAATCCGCGTTCACCTCGAGAAGCATTGCCGGGGGTCTGCCTTGGATCGGGCCCGGGTTTTATTTCATCGATTGGGAATGGACCGCACCGACCTTCGCAATGGTGTTTTGATTTATGTGGCCGGTCAAGACCGAAAAGTCAGTATTCTGGGCGATGAAGGCATACACAACAAAGTCACCGATCAATTTTGGGCGCTGGAATTGGAGAATTTACTGGGATGTTTTGGAAGAGGTGAGTACCTGCAAGGGTTGGAGAATGTGATTGCCGATGTAGGAGCCAAACTCAAATTACATTTCCCCGCCCAAGAAAACGATCGTAACGAACTCTCCAATGAAATCAGCCTGGGTTAATCGCTGGCCTCTACTGATGGCGGCGATCATAGTATGGTCCGCCTTGATGACCACCAGTGCTAACGCCTCTGAAAAGGCCCTGAGCGGCATACCTGCCAGGCCCGAACCGGCACGGCTTTGCAATGATTTCAGCGGTACCCTTACCGCAAAGGATCTAGCCGAGCTGGAGGCATTCTGCGTGGCATTGGACCAAGAAACATCGGTTCAGTTATGCCTCGTGGTGGTTCCAGATATGGACGGCATGGAGGTTTCGGACTTCGCAAACCGGCTTTTTGAGCGATGGGGCATTGGCCGGGCCCAACAAGACGACGGCGTTCTGCTGCTCATGGCCTTATCCGAGCGCAAAATCCGTCTGGAAAACGGGTACGGCTTGGAATCCATCCTCACGGACGCCCTAAGTCGACGCCTGATTGAGGAGGATATCAAGCCAGCCATGCGCGCCAACGGGCTTGCTGCGGCATTGAATGCCGGGGCACAAGGTGTTGCCGCCATCGTTCGAGGCGAATACGGCGACGCTGAAGCCCGGTCCGAATCCACTAATGGCAAAAAATCAGGAGGAATCAGCATGTTTTGGTTGGTTTTCTGGATCGTCATGGCCGTTTGGATCCTGGGCTCCCTTGGAGGTGGGATTGGTGGTGGCGGTGGCCGAAACGTGGGAAGAGGCGGTACACGGAGTATGGGGGGGCCAATATTCTTCCCTGGAGGTGGTTTTGGAGGCGGCGGATTTGGAGGAGGCGGATTTGGAGGGTTTGGAGGCGGCATGTCAGGAGGGGGAGGTGCGAGCGGTTCCTGGTAACCCTGCCCCCAGGGTGTGGTAGCCTTATTCCAACGGAATGTGCGCACAAAGAATTACTGATTATGCCTTTATCGGCAGTATATTGGCCTTTTCATAACGAAAACACCCCATGATTTCAACCCCTGCACAGCGTCGTTCCTTTACTGCGATTTTGGCCTCAAGGATTCGCATGGTCTCCGTACTTCTCCTCGTATCCTTAGGGTTCGGTTCGGATTTGAACGCCCAACCTTTGGATTTCCAAATGGGTCTTCCAACACAGATTAAACTTAAAGGCCAATTCACTCAAGTTCTCGGCGAAGTGAAGGAAACCTTTTTTGTAATTAGCTCTGAGCCTAACTCGGGATTTATTCTTTCGACCTTCAGCAAAAACCTTGAACCGGTTAATGCTTTTAAATTAAGTTTTCCCAAGGACATCAAGCTGGATTATTCTCTCAAAAATGCTTGGCTCTTTGGAGACCGAATTATCCTTTTGTCGCATTGTTTCAACAAAGCTCTTCGTCAAGACCAATTTCATCTGTGGCATCTTTCATTGGAAGGTGAAATTATCAAAGGACCTGTAGAGGCCGCACGAAACAATGGTAATGGAATTGTATTAGGCCCTTTAAACACTCCCTTTATTGGATGTTCCGTGGATCGACAAATAATCTATGCTCTTAATGTCGAGCCTTCATTGTTTGGACAAACCCTTGCGGGGATTCAATGCAAAATGTGGGATAATGAATTAGAGCTTCTTTCGAATAAAACCCTCAACATCAATGTTGAAAATCAATCTGCCAAAGTACTTTCAGCTGATTTTCGCGATCAAAATAGCGGCATTGTTACGCTGGATTTAGTAAATATTCCTAAACCGGGTATCAAGGCCATTCCCTCTTTCGCCCTTAACCAGCGTTTGTACAGAATCTCTTTACTCCAGGCTTCCATTGTTTCCCTTCCGATCAACACCGAAGATTTCCCTTACGTTCACCAAATTAAGGCTCGATGGTCCGATGATTCCAAAAGCATCCTCGCGGTGTCCAGCTTATCAGGTAGCTTCAAGGGAGGTATTCAAAGCATACTCGTTCAAAAATGGAGCAGCTCAGATACCACCCCCGTACATCGCCACGCTTTCCCCATCCCCGTGACATTTAAGAAAAGCGCAGACCTCCAAAACAAAAAATTCAAGGACACCGGCACCCCCAAAAGACCCCTCAAGGAGGTTATGGATTTACAAAATCAACTTGTAGAAATGGACCGTGAACGATTTACGGTCTTTGGATCCGTTGAACGCTTCAATCGTGAAATTCCAGTAGGCAAGAAGCCTGATGATGTATCCAATGATGCGGCAACATATACTTACTATTCTCAGGGAAATCTGATTCTAAACGGAACCTGGTCGCAGGGCATTCAGCGATCCATTGAGAATCCTATCGACCAAATTATTCGGCCAAAAGGAATCACACTGCCTACAGGTATCGCTGGCTTACCACATAATACTCAAACCCTAGTACTTTATAACGACCTTCCTGAAAATATGGTCACTCGAAATCAGGCATTCAAAGGTAAAAGTGTCAACAACGACAATTTAAAAGATGCGCGTACGGTCTTACTGCACGTGAATAATGAAGGAAGATTTTCTTTTTACAAGCCTTTTGCTGATCCCAAAGATCAAGGAAGAATTTATCCCTCAAGTCTTTTCAAGGAGTCGAATACCGCCTTTGTTTTCTTGGGATCAGACAGCAAGGGAATGATGCGTTTAATCAAGGCCTCTTATTAATTGGGGCACCCGAGGAGGGTAGCCAGAGCCCCGAAATCGCTGCGAGGGCGTAAGCCCAGGCTTTACGCCGATCTCGTCCAATAACCATTCGATGTAATTCAATTCGCTGAGCCTTTTCGGTCTTGAGACCTCGACCGAGCAGCACCGATTCTAGATCCAATAAAAAAGGTTTCGCAGGGTGTTTGGAATAACCTAACCAATCTATTTGATCTCTACATAATCGACCAGGCAAGGCCCTGTCTTGGTACACCGGCCTCAATCGATACGATACGATACATTGTAGGCCAAACAAAAAAACACCAAGCACAAAGTTTCGTATACGCTGATCTTTTTGGAAACCAATAGGCCAAGAGTCAATAAGCCGATGACCTGTCATTGATTCTCCAATAATGACTTCACCTCCGCCGATTAAGGCAGGCAATCCACGTGGCAAAAATTTTACGGAAGGCGTTTGTTCCGATAAATCCTCCATGAAGTCAAGTATTTTTTTCATGTTCATAGCCTCTGTATCCACCACAATCTCGTCCACTCCAAATGTTTGGACTAAATTCTTCAAATCTTCCGCATGACCAAGGCTCTCATTCATCGGTTCACTTTGAGTAATACCAGGCTGAACATAGCCAAGCCATCGGGTCCCCCATTCCGTAACATACCATTGTGATATTGATTCCATTGTTTTCACCCTACCAATGCCAAGCACCAGATTTGCCTTGACCTGAAATTGTCCGTGTTCGGCTGTATTCCACAAAATTCGAATGAGCCACTTGAATGACAATGAAAAAAGTAAGCAAGCCGCAGTACCCACCAAAATTAAACCTCTCGAAAACCGCCATTCAGTAGGTAGGAAAGCATAAACAAAACCTATAGCCAATGTTCCCGTTACGATTCCGCGAATAACGCGATGGTATCGGTATGGAGTTTCATATGCCCCGTTAAGCCAAGAGCTTAACACCCAAGTACTCACATAGGCGGGAATAACATACTGTTTAAATTCATCGGGATAAACCAATCCCTCGTCGACTTTGATAGAGTTCTCCCAGAAATGTGTTACGATATTCATAGTCCACACAAAAGCCAACCAATCCACCACCGGGAGAAATACCCATACCGACCAACGCCTCAAAACGGAGATCATCGCCCTTCCCGTTATGCCAATTCGTAGCATCAAATGCAACCAAAAAGATTTGGATGGGCCATAATAACGGCTAGCAAATTCCATCATGGCCCCATAGAACATCCTTACATAACGCATGGACTCTTTTTGAGTACTCTCCCCTTTGAAATGGATAATCGGGTTAGTCCCTAAATATCGATTACGATAGCCTGCACGAAGAATCCTGTAACTCCAATCGATATCTTCGCCGTACATAAAATAGCGTTCGTCAAGCAAACCAATTTCTTGAGCAACTTGGGCCCTCACCCACATGAACGCACCGGCCAAAATGGCTACATCATGATCCGCCTTAGGATTCAGGTGGCCCAAATGATAGGCCGCGAGCCTGTGATGTTGAGGAAATAAGACAGCCAACCCTGTTAGCTTGTAAAATGCGGCTGCTGGTGTGGGCATTCCTCTTTTGGATTCGCGTAGGAAATAACCACGACCATCCAGCATCCGAACCCCCAAGGCACCCACCTGTGAATCAGATTCCATGGCTTGCCAGCAATTCCATAACGTTCCTTCTGTCAAAACGGTGTCTGGGTTCTGAAGGAGCAGGTGCCTACCTTTGGCCTTACGTAAAGCCATGTTATTAGCTCTTGCAAATCCAACATTCTCAGCATTTTGGATCCAATGAACCCAAGGATAATTGGCTTTAATAAGGGCTTCGCTCCCATCTTCAGAATTGTTGTCCACCACCCAAACTTCCACATGGACTGAGCCCGATGGTGGAAGTCTTAGGTCACCAGGTACCCATCCCGGAAATTGCTCAGCCTGCCCTGCCAATTTTCGATCGAAATAAGCTATTGACTGCTCTAACGATTGCAAAGCGAGATGAAGGTAACGATGTACCCGGTAATTGACCAGAACAACCGATACTTCCAATTTCTTCTGATTTATAATGTCTTACGCTCTTTTCAGAACATGCTTATTCCGAAGCCTAAATGAGTAATTGCAACTTTCCGGGAAGGATTACCCAGGGTTCTTGAAACTCTCACAACCAAAGGCCGGCCCTGGAACTTAACTCTTATTCCACCTGTCCACTGCAGGCCAAATTGATTCAGGTCCGATATCTTCTCATAGGAATTACCACTATCATCCTCATAATAACGCAAAAAAAAATTATTTACAAAATTATATTCCAACCCTAGGCCTGCATAGACACCGATAGGGTCATCGTTATCCGCCAAAGATCCCCTGCCTAAATTCAATTCAAAATTCAGGGGAACATTAACCATAAAAAGGCTTCCGATATTGCTAAATTGTAATGCAAAGCCCAAATTGGTTCCAGCGGTTAAGGATAAAATATCACCACCCTTCCACAAGGCGTAACGAGGAACATAGTTAAAGCCCTTTAAAAAAAATTGGGGAGGCATCAGAATTAAATCCGTAGGGATTTGATACCAATATAAACTCGTTGTCAACTCTTGCATAAATTCTGGGTGCTTGCTTGCCCAAGAGTCGCCCTCCTCATTTTCAGAGTTCGTCATTTTAGCTTTCCTTGTTCCTTTTGACGATGTATAACGATCAAGGTCAGGACTTTGCGCTAATACTGCACCATTCATCCAAATAATGAGCCCCAAGAGAGCCCATTTGAAGCTTTTCTTTATTAGATACATAAGGAATTTAGGCTTATACTTCGCTTGTTTGCCCAAAAATACTTGTCTTTCCTATCTTTACCCTACACCGAATTGGGTAAAAAACCTGGTTTTTAGAAAATCTATCCTATGCAAATTTCCTGCATTCGTGAAATTCACCTCAAATCCCGCAATTTGCGCAAAAGCCTTGCGTTTTACCAAGATTTGTGCGCCTTCCCTACCCTTTCCTACATCAAAGACAAACATGCCATTTTCGAAGCGGGTTCCGCCCTATTGTATTGCCATCAACTGAAGAGCGGGCAGGAATTTCCTGGCAGCTCGGATTCGGAATTTGTAAACCAATTCATCAGCGTGGAATGCAGCCCTGGGGAATTTGAAAATAATTTAGAGGAATTGAAAGATAGTGAATATTCGTTGTTATCCGAAGGGAATTACGATAATAACAAGAGATTTTTTAGAATGGAGGACCCTGACGGCAACTTGATTGAGGTGGTGGAGTCGGGTCATTGGGACAAATAATAAACGCCATGAATCTAAATTTTCTTAAGAAATGGCTTGGCTCAGTATGGGCCGGCTTTGTGGTGTTATGCATGATGGGTCCATTGGCCTCACAAGGCCAAATGTTGGATCCGGTGCGTTGGACTTGGAATTACAAGGCCGTCAATGACAGCACCGCCAGGCTCCTAATCAATGCCCGCGTCGACAAAGGTTGGCATTTGTATTCGCAGTTTATGAAATTCGGACCAGACCAATTCGGACCGGAACCTACCGTTTTCAAATTCACCTTCCCCGCCGGCATGAAAGCCATGGGGCCTGTGAAGGAATTATCCAAAGTCCATGAAGAAGCGGCCCCGCTTTTCGACGGCCTTGTGGTGCGCTCCTTTGACGGGCAAGCCCTCTTCGCCCAAGAAGTGCGCATACATTCTGGGCAAGGAACCATCAAGGGAACAGTGTATTATATGGCATGCGATGATCACCAATGCCTGGCCCCGCAGGAAAGGGAAATGACCTGGACCTTGCAAGGGTTCGCCAAAGGTTCTGCAGATTCCACCTCATACAATGTCCAAGGAAATCAAGATTCGGCAGAAAGCAATGTTCCAACCCAGGAAATTGACCCCCAATCCCAGCAAGCCAACAATGAACCCAAAGGAAACAAGGCTGAATCTAAGGAAAGCACTGGGGGCATGGGATTGCTAGCTTTGTTTTTGGCAGGCTTTGCAGGAGGACTGCTCGCATTACTCACCCCGTGTGTTTTTCCGATGATTCCTCTGACGGTTTCGTATTTCACCAAGCAATCCGGTACACCTGGCAAAGCGCTTTTCAAAGCACTTGGTTACGGACTTAGCATTGTAATCATCTATGTGAGCCTCGGAATGGGGGTTACCCTGGTGTTCGGATCGGACGCGCTCAACAACATGGCCTCTAACCTGTATTTCAACTTGGCCTTTTTCGTGATGCTGCTGGTCTTTGGTTTTTCTTTTTTGGGAGCCTTCGAAATAACCCTTCCTTCATCATGGACAAACCGTGCAGATCGTCAAGCGGATCGGGAAGGATGGGCTGGTATTTTCTTCATGGCATTCACCCTGGCATTGGTATCGTTTTCGTGCACGGGTCCCATCATCGGAACTCTCTTGGTGGAAGCCGCCGTTCAAGGCGCTCTGATGGGGCCTGCCATTGGCATGCTTGGATTTTCGTTGGCGCTGGCCTTGCCTTTCACCCTTTTTGCGATCTTCCCAAAGTGGCTGCAGCAATTGCCCAAATCAGGCTCTTGGATGAATTCCGTCAAAGTAGTGTTAGGATTTTTGGAACTTGCCTTTGCTCTCAAGTTCTTGAGCAATGTGGATCTTGCCTATCATTGGGGATTGCTCGACCGTGAAATTTTTCTGGTATTATGGATTAGTCTTTTCGCCTTGCTCACCTTGTATTTGCTCGGACTTATTCGCTTTGCCCACGATAGCCCTATGCCCCACCTTGGTTTGGTTCGAATGTCGTTTGCTTTAAGTTCGATGGCTTTCACCATGTATTTGATCCCAGGCCTTTGGGGCGCCCCTTTGCATGCTGTCAATGCCTTTTTGCCTCCGATGGCAACCCAGGACTTTGTGATGGGCGGAACAACGCAAGCAGAAGGGGTCGAAGGCTCGGCCGAAACCCGCAAATACAGCGATATCCTGCATGGACCGCATGGTCTGGCCTGTTTCTTTGATCTGGACGAGGCCATGGCCTATGCCCGTACGGTGAACAAACCAGTAATGTTAGACTTCACTGGTCATAGCTGCGTGAATTGCCGCAAAATGGAGGCTACGGTATGGTCCCTGCCCGATATCCTTCAGCGATTGCGGGATGATGTGGTTCTGGTTTCCCTGTACGTTGATGACAAAACCGCCCTACCCGCCTCGGAACAATATCGATCGACGTTCAGCGGTAAGTGGATCGATCGACTCGGGTCCAAATGCTCCGATTTGCAAGCCACGCGCTACGGCACCAATTCCCAGCCGTACTACCTGATCCTGGATCATGAGGGGAATTCTTTGGTCCCTCATGCCGCCTACGATCCGGACCCGGAGAAATTTCGTCGCTTCCTGGACCTAGGCATCAACGCATTTCGCAAAGGAAAGCAACCATGAGCACGGTATTACATCACGAGATCGAGCAGATGCGTCGCTTAGAGCTAGCCTTTTACGAGGACCAAGGTTTAATGAATCGTATCGAAGAAGCCGCCAAGATCATGGCTACAGCCTTGGAATCGGGTCACAAAATAATTTGTTGCGGTAACGGCGGCAGCATGAGCGATGCCATGCACCTGGCCGAAGAACTAAGCGGACGTTACCGCTCTAGCCGCAGAGCCTTGGC
The DNA here is from genome assembly GCA_005799025.1 of Bacteroidota bacterium. Classification (GTDB taxonomy): domain Bacteria; phylum Bacteroidota; class Bacteroidia; order UBA7662; family UBA7662; genus SYHX01. The sequence continues at coordinate 98,230 of SYHX01000055.1, forward strand.
CGCAATTGCCCTCAGCGACCCGGGGTTCCTGACCTGCGCCGCGAACGATATGGGTTACGATACAGTCTTTGAAAGAGGGGTTGAGGCCCTGGGCCAGCCCGAAGATGTACTCATCGCCATCAGCACCTCCGGAAATTCTCCTAACATTCTCAAAGCTTGCCAAAAGGCTCGCCTCCACAGCCTACAAGTTATTGGCCTGAGCGCGGGCAATGGCGGTTTATTGCCATCGCATGTCGACCTCTGTCTGCTGGTTCCTACCGAAGGCTATGCCGACCGAGCTCAGGAATTTCATATCCGCATCATCCATCTTTGGATTGCCTTGATCGAAGACCGACTTCAACTTTCGTAGAACTGTCTTGGTCAGTTTATTTCAGCAAGGTTGCTTGCAATTTGTGGTAGCGGTATCGGTTAAGAATAAGCACTCGTCCTGATAGAAACAAGGTCGCCTTAATTTCTAATTGATTATAGGCCTGTAATTTATACAACGGTACCCCTGTTTTCTGAGAGACTGTCATCGGTCCGTCTCCTTCTTGGGTCACATAAACAATCCCATCGTCCACCGCTTTTTTCAAAGCAGATTGCGGCCATTGTAAATCAATGTTATTATTTGATTTCAACGTAGTCTCCTGAGCGGGTTCCCCTCCTTTGGAGGACTCCAATGTTATAAGTTCCTGAGGCTCCTGATCAAGGCTTTGCAAATTCAGCCTTTCGATCAAATTGATGAGGCGCAGCGGGTACAAGGTATCGGTAGCATACCCCGCTCTTTTCAAGCCGTAGGCCCAAGCTTTGTAATCGGTGGGCGACAAGCTGTCAAAAAGAAAACGGTACCGAGGCCGCGCCAAGAACACCACACGGTCCGCATACGATGAATCCGGATGGGGATATTTGCGAAAACAATCATTGGGCTTGTCATCATCGATGTGAATAGAGTCTCCAACCCAACCCTTACTGCATTTGATCCCAAAGTGATTGTTGGCCTCCGTGGCCAAAGGACTGGTTCCCGCAGCCGATTCCAGCAGGGCCTGGGCCATGGTGATGCTTGCCGGAATACGGTAGAGGGCCATGTGCTGCCTTGCCAATTCCCCGAAACGTTGAATATAGTCGTTCTGTAGAGAGTCCTGACTACCTGCAAAGGCGGTCCCCCAAGAAAACAAACAGAGCAACCAACGAACCATACATCAGCTCACCAGGGTCCCGACCTCTTCGCCTTCGATGATCCTCATGAGGTTGCCGGACCTGTTGATATCGAAAACTACAATGGGCAAACGATTTTCTTGGCAAAGGGCGAAAGCGGTCATGTCCATGACCTGCAGATTCCCTATCAAAGCGTCGCTATACTGGAGTCGTTCGTAACGTACCGCATCCGCATGCTTCTCCGGGTCTTTGTTGTAAATGCCGTCCACCCGTGTTCCTTTGAGGATCGCATCGGCATGTATTTCTACTGCTCGCAGAGATGCGGCTGTGTCGGTGGTGAAATAAGGATTTCCTGTTCCGGCACCGAAAATCACCACCCTCCCTTTCTCCAAATGTCGAACCGCCCTACGCCGAATGAAAGGTTCTGCGATTTGTTCCATTTTGATAGCAGACTGCAAGCGGGTATTGATTCCCTTCTTTTCGAGGGCGGCTTGCAAGGCCATGCTGTTGATCATCGTGGCCAACATCCCCATATAATCCCCTTGGGCCCTTTCCATTCCACCTGATTCTGCCTGTACCCCCCTGAAAATGTTACCCCCACCTACCACCACGGCAATTTGAACGCCACGCAAGACGCAGGCTTCTATTTCCCCTGCATAACGGTCAAGAACCGATTGATCAATACCGAATTGTTGTTCACCCATCAGGGCTTCGCCGCTTAATTTGAGGAGAACGCGTTTGTATTTCATTGGGGAATTTGGTTTACCAAAAATCCAAAAAAATCCATCACTTTCCGCCATTGACCGCCAAATTCTCCTTGGTGGTCCGAGCTAGGCGTGTTTAAGACCCTATGGCCACGCGATGAAAGGCCTTAACCGTGAGGCCCGCAGCAACTTTGCCCAGCATTTGGGCAATATTGACCGAATTATCTTTCACGAAAGCCTGGTTCAGCAGGGTATTGTCTTGGTAGAATTTGTTAAGCTTACCAAGGGCAATTTTCTCGAGGATGGCCTCCGGCTTGCCTTCTGCCCGGGCCTGGTCTTTGCCGATTTCAATTTCCTTCTCGATGACGCTTGGGTCCACATCGTCTTTGTCCACAGCGATAGGGCTCATGGCGGCGATTTGCATCGCCACATCCTTGCCGGCAGCAGTCACAGATTCGGTCATGGCCTGGTTCAAGGCCACCAAAACGCCGAGCTTACCGTTGCTATGAATATAAGTCACTACGCCTTCGCTCTCCAGGACTTCGACACGGTTCACGCCGATCTTCTCCCCGATTTTACCGGTGTATTCCACCAACATATCCGAAACCGCCAAGCCGTCCACGCTGGTCGCCAACAAGGACTCCACATTGGTCAAATGATGAGCCATGCAATGCTCGGCCAATTTGCGGGCCAGGCCGGTAAAGTCTTCGTTCTTCGCTACAAAATCGGTTTCGCAATTGAGTTCCAATAACAGACCTTTAGTAGAACCCGCGTTGGTTAAGGCTACCACGGCTCCCTCATTGGCCTGACGGTCCGCACGACTTGCAGAGACCTTCTGGCCTTTTTTGCGGAGGATCACTACCGCTTCTTCAAAATCACCATTAGCCTCGGTGAGGGCCTTTTTGCAATCCATCATTCCTGCTCCGGTTTGCATACGGAGCTTGTTCACGTCAGCAGCGGTAATATTCATGGTTGACTTATTAAATGTTAAGAATATGATCCCGAAGGATTTGATGTTATGCTTGTTCCGTGATCTCCGAAGCATCGGAGGCAGAATCAGCAATATCACCGGCTTCTTCGGCAAGTTCGGCGGCGGGAGCGGCTGCAACAGCTGCCTCTTCTATGCCACCTTCTGCGGCAACACCTTCGTCCGAAGACTCATCGGCACTGTCCTTGTCGTATTTACGCTCCTGCATTCCCTTCTCCACCGCTTCCATGATTGCTCTGGTAATCAAGGCAATCGATTTGGTTGCATCGTCGTTGGACGGGATAGGGAAATCCACCTGAGTGGGGTCAGAATTGGTATCCACCATCGCAAAGGTGGGGATATTAAGTTTTTGGGCTTCTTTGACCGCAATGTGCTCGTTCTTGATGTCCACAATGAACAAGGCGGCCGGCAAACGGTTCAAATCTTCGATACCACCAAGCACGCGTTGCAACTTTTCTTTTTCGCGGGATATCATTAGACGTTCCTTCTTGGACAAGGTGGCCATGGTACCGTTCTGCGCCATCTTGTCAATGTTGGACATTTTCTTGATGGATTTGCGAACTGTCGCAAAATTGGTCAACATGCCACCCAACCAACGCTCAGTCACATAAGGCATGTTGAGCCGCTGAGCTTCGGCTTCGATGATTTCCTTGGCTTGCTTTTTGGTGGCCACGAAAAGAACCTTGCGACCGGAACGGACTATGGAACGAATGGCGTTGGAAGCCTCTTCGAGTTTGGCCTGGGTTTGGTTGAGGTCAATCAGATGGATATCGTTCTTCTCCATGAAGATATACGGAGCCATCTTGGGATGCCACTTGCGCTTGAGGTGTCCAAAGTGAACTCCTGCATCCAACATCTGTTGTTGTGTTACTTGTGCCATGGTCTTTCCTCCGATTAACGTTTGCTGAATTGGAAACGACGACGAGCCTTGCGACGGCCGAATTTCTTACGCTCCACCATGCGGGGATCCCGCGTCAACAGCTTCTCGGCTTTGAGCGAGGCATGGAAATCGGGGTTCATTTCGTTCAAGGCACGGGCCAAGGCGAGCAACAAGGCGTCAGCCTGTCCGGAGACACCACCACCTGTCAAATTGGCTTTGACATCGTATTGGTTAAGGCTCTGGGTCGCTGCAAATGCTTTGTTGACCTTCTGCTGAAGGGTTTCGAGTGGGAAATACTCGTTGTAGGGACGGCCATTGACCGTAATACTACCAGTACCAGGGGTTACATAAACCCTAGCGATGGCGGTTTTTCTCCTACCGATGGTGTTGGTATGCGGCATGAATTAAAAGGTTAGATTTTCGGGATTCTGAGCGCCATGGGGATGTTCAGCACCGGCATAGACATGCAGGTGGCGAAACATTTCACGACCTAGGCGATTTTTGGGGAGCATGCCACGGACAGCTTTCTCCAGCACGTAGGTCGGGCGGCGTTTCATCAGATCCTTGGCCGTCTCCAGGCGCTTACCGCCGGGGTACCCGGAGTAAAAGAAATAATCTTTCACCCCCATTTTCTGGCCTGAAAATCTCACCTTGTCTGCGTTGATGACAATAATATTGTCCCCGCAGTCTACGTGTGGGGTGTAGCTGGGCTTGTGCTTGCCCCGAAGAACGGAGGCAATGCTGGTAGCCAGGCGTCCCACAATCTCTGAGTTGGCGTCCACGACGTACCACTTCTTCACAACCGTTTGACGGTTGGCAGAGACAGTTTTGAAACTTAACGTATCCACTTATTTATATTGAAAAACGATTAAAATTAACCTCGGAGTTAGCCGAAAGCCTCTGTGAGGAGACCCACTACGCTCAAAGGATCGCAAATATACGAGCTCAACGCCCGTTTTCAACCGTCGATTTGTGGCTTTTCGGGAATTCCAGGAAAAACAAGGGAAATCTTCAGAAACATAGTCCAAGCCACTCCGGCCTTCCCCTAGGCTTTGAAAGGAACTCTTTCGGCAATGGATTTGGCCAGCGTCTGTTCATCGGCGTATTCCAATTCGGCGCCTACCGCAACCCCTCTGGCCAAGGTGCTGAGGCGCACACCGGTCCTAGATAATTTACGGGATAAATAAAAAGCGGTGGTTTCCCCTTCGTGGGTGGAATTCAGAGCCAGCAAAACTTCGGAAATGCCGCCTTGCTGTACCCTTACGATCAAGGATTCGATTTGCAAATGCTCGGGCTGCACCCCTTCGAGGGGAGCGATAAGACCGCCGAGCACATGATAAGCGCCGTTATATTGACCCGTGGATTCAATAGCCATCAAATCCCGCGGGTCAGCGACTACGCAAACAATTTCATGCTGACGTTTCGGATTGGAACAGACCGAGCAAAAGGCATGGTCGCTGAAATGAAAGCAACGTTCGCAATACCGAATTTGATCCACCAATTTATGAAGGGCATCCCCCAGACCCTTAGCCTCCGCTGGATTCTTACGCAGAAGATGCAGAACCAAACGCAAGGCGGATTTACGCCCAATGCCCGGAAATTTCGCAAAGGCATCCACCGCATCCTGCACCAATTGAGAGCCCAGATTCATCGTCGCCAAAAATAGCACCCCCCACGGATTAACTTCGCCCTAGCCCTACGCTTTGAAACCAAAAGCCTAACCTTGTCACCCTACCTCGTCCTCAGTCTCATCCTGGCCTACTTCGGCATGCTCGTCCTCGTGGCTTGGCGTACTGGCGGGTCTCAGGACAACCAATCGTTCTTTGTGGCGGGCAGACAGGCTCCCTGGTATTTAGTGGCCTTTGGGATGATCGGCGCATCGCTGTCAGGCGTCACCTTTGTCTCCATCCCGGGGGCGGTAGGGGCAGCGGCGGGTAACAACGGATTTTCCTATTTTCAGCTCGTCCTTGGGTATTTCGTGGGATACCAGGTCATCATTCACGGCCTTTTGCCCCTTTATTACCGGCTCAACTTGACCAGCATCTACGGCTACCTCCGCTTACGCTTTGGGCCTTCGACGCATTATACCGGAGCCGCATTTTTCATCCTTTCGCGCACCATCGGTTCTTCGTTCCGACTCTACTTGGTTTCCATGATTTTGGATCAATTAGTGTTGGGGCCGTTGGGGCTGCCGTTTTGGCTCACCGTAACCGTCACCGTGGGGCTTATTTGGCTCTACACTTTCCGCGGCGGAATGAAAACCATCGTTATCACGGATACCCTGCAAACCGTGTTTCTGTTGTTAGCGGTAATTTTTAGCGTCAACGCTATCGCAGGCGAATTGGGTTGGTCATGGGGGGATTTGTTTAGGTCGTTGATTCAAGGGGACTTGCGGACAACGCCAGCAGCCGCTGTCGCGAATCCTGCCGACACCGGCACTCCGATGTCGCAGATTTTTTTCTGGGACCACAGCGCCCGGAATTTCTGGAAAATGTTTTTCTCAGGGATCTTCATCACGGTGGTCATGACGGGTCTTGATCAGGATATGATGCAGAAAAATCTCAGCTGCAAGAACCTCAGCGATGCTCGCAAAAATATGTTCTGGTTCAGCGTCGTGCTGGTCCTGGTCAATTTGCTGTTCTTGATTTTAGGTTACCTCTTGTACGCCTATGTGGATGCAAGAAATATTCCCCTTCCAGCCAAGTCCGATATGCTTTTCCCCACCTTAGCCTTTGAACATTTGCCGGTATTTGCAGGATTAACATTCATCATTGGCTTGATCGCGGCGGCTTATTCGACCGCGGATTCTGCCCTCGCCGCATTAACTACTTCGTTCTGCGTGGACTTCTTGGGATTCAACGAGAATAAAGGAAATATCCGCACTCGGAAGATGGTGCACATCGGCATGTCCCTGGTCTTGGCCTTACAAATTATCGCATTCCATTCCCTACATAATGATTCTTTGATCACGCAGCTGTTCACGGTAGCTGGCTACACTTACGGCCCCTTGCTCGGTATGTTTGCCTTTGGTTTATTCAGCCGTCGAACGGTGCGGGATCGCTGGGTCCCTGTGATTGCCGTGGTCACTCCAATCCTCTGCTATGTACTCAAGGCCAACAGCGCGCGTTGGTTAGGAGGCTATGAATTTGGCTTCGAACTCCTGATCTTGAACGGAGCTCTCAATTTTGCAGGGCTCTGGTTTCTTTCTTTCCCATCCACCAAACCATCCCATCCATGACCACTTCAAACGAACAAGAACGTATCCAAGACGCTTTCGAACAGAAGAGCTGGACCGAAATCAAAGCCTCCTCCTCGTGGCAGATTTTCAAAATCATGGCCGAATTTGTAGAAGGCTTCGAGAAATTATCCCGTATCGGGCCCTGCGTTTCCATTTTTGGGTCGGCCCGGACTTTACCGACCAATCCATATTATGGAATTGCCGAGGAAATTGCCGAAAGGCTGGTTCGCCAGGGATATGGTGTCATTACTGGTGGAGGTCCCGGGATCATGGAGGCCGGGAACAAAGGCGCCCGCAAGGCTGGAGGAAAATCCGTAGGCCTTAACATTGATTTACCTTTTGAACAATCGCATAACGAGTACATTGATGCGGACAAACTGCTCAATTTTGATTACTTCTTTGTGCGCAAATTGATGTTTATCAAATACGCCCAGGGTTTCATCGTTTTGCCTGGAGGTTTTGGAACACTTGATGAGTTGTTCGAGGCCTTGACCTTGATCCAAACCCACAAGATTGGCAAATTCCCCATTATACTGGTAGGCACATCGTATTGGGGAGGCCTCATGGATTGGCTTCGCCAAACCTTGCTCCTTTCGGAACACAATATTAGCGAAAACGATTTGAGCCTCTTCGAAATCGTGGATACCGCCGAAGAAGCTGTGCAGCGTATCGAAGATTTCTACAGCCGTTTTGTCTTGAGCCCCAATTTCTAATTGATGGGCCTCAGATTTAAATTGATTTGGGGATTGGTACTCTGCTCATGCCACCTAATGGGGCAAATTTATCAAAATCCACTAAGCGAAATCGGATATAGCACCGGTTTATTCGGCGATTTAAGAGGTAATCATTTTCACAGTGGAATTGATTACCCTGTAAATGGAGATGGAATTACCCCAATTCGGGCAGTATACAACGGACATGTTAGTCGCATAAAAATATCGGCTACAGGTTATGGGAATGCTTTATATATCAAACACCCTACGGGCTACACAAGCGTTTATGCTCATTTGCATTCCTATAACAAAAAAATCGCTCAGTGGATTAAAACCAAGCAATATCAATTGGAATCCTTCGAGATGGATGTTTTTCCGAATGAATCGGAACTTGTAATTGTGAAGGGTGAAGCCATTGGTTTGGGTGGAAATACAGGGAATTCAACAGGCCCGCATTTGCATTTTGAAATGCGTAGCAACGGAACAGAGTGGGCGTGCCATCCTCTGTTCTTTGGCTTCAGCAAGGGCGATCGCACAGCGCCTATTCTCAATTCATTACAATTGGTTGAAATACCCGGATATGGATACAGCGACCATGTTTTATCCAGAAAAACAATCTATGGCCACAATACGCGAAACCTTTTGACCTTTCCCCTGCAGCTTAGTGGCAAGAGTCCATCCGTTTCCAACCCTATTACGATATCCCAACCAGCTTACATTGAAGTCAAAGCGGCAGACATTGCAGCCCAAGGAGGAGCTAGCGGGATCCATCAAATTACAATCCTTGAAAACAACGATACACTTTTTGATTATAAAATTGATAGCTTTTCCTTTGCGGATAGTCGGTACATTAATTCAATAATTGACTTTCCATCAGGCAACAAATCTTACCGATGCCAACGTAGTCCGGGTAATTTGTTACCGTGCATTCGTACAACCAAAAAAAACGGGTTAATTCTCCCTCCTAAAGAGGGCGAAACTAAGGAAATCAAGGTATGGTGCAGAGATTTTTATGGTAATGCCGTAGGAAGAGGGTTTCTCGTGGTAGCAAATTCCCGGAATATTAATCCTCCTATCATACCCCAAAGAACCCATGGGCCCAATAAGGCCATAGTGCTCAAGGATTTTAATGCTGAGGTTTATTTGGATCCGTGGACCTTGTATGATAGTATAACGCCAGAATGGCAACTTTTGAACGCAACGAACGGAGCTGTTTCCAAAAAAGAAATTCGGCTTTTTAGCTCGTCATTGCCCGCCCATAAGCCCTACCGAATTCTTGTGTTGGCTAATACTCTTAAATTAACGCCATCCCTTCGATCCAAAACTGTTCTGGAATGCCTTGGAAAAGCAGGAAAAAAAACATATCTTACTGGATCTTGGAATCAAGATTGGTTTGAGTCCAGCCTCAAAGTTTTTGGGCATTTAAGATTGGTTTTGGATACAGCCAAACCCTCGATTACCACCACATACAAAGCACAGCCAATTCGTATATCCCAGGGACTATTCATTTTTGCTCGAATTAAAGACCATCAATCGGGCATCAAGGATTATAGGGTTACGGTAAACAATCGTTGGATATTGGCCGCTTACGACGCCAAAAGAGATTTACTTTCCATTCAAATTAGTAAAGAGGTTCCATTAGGCAAACAAAATATCATGATTAAGGTTACTGATCGTGTTGGGAATAGTTCAACCCATTCTATCCCCGTACATGTTCAAAATTAATTGTTGCAATCTTTCCTAAACGGTTCCACTTTCATGGCAAACAAACCCACCGTGGGCGACCAAGCCCCTTCCTTCCAAGCCCCTGACCAAAACGGTCAGGTCCGTTCCTTGTCAGAATTCAAAGGACGCAAATTGGTGCTCTACTTCTACCCCAAAGACGATACCCCCGGCTGCACCGCCGAGGCCTGCGACCTCAGGGACCATTACGACCGTTTCCTTAAGGCGGGGTACAGCATTCTAGGCGTGAGTGCAGATAGCCCCGCATCCCATACCAAGTTCAGAACCAAATATAAACTTCCCTTTGATTTATTGGCCGACCAAGACCACAGCGTCCATGAAGCCTACGCGACCTGGGTAGAGAAGAGCATGTACGGCCGTAAATATATGGGGACTGACCGCGTCACCTTCGTCATTGACGAGAATGGACTTGTGGAGGAAGTCTTTGCCAAGGTGGACACCAAGAACCACAGCGCCCAGATCCTAGGCTAAGCCTTGAGCCAACCTATTCTGCGGAACAGTGGGTCAATCATCCCGTTAATTTCGGGCGAAATTTTCCATCGGTAGAGAAAAAACACAAACAAAGATGCTATCCCCGTACCTTGATAGAACATTCTCCACAACAATGTCCAATGTATGCCTGTTTCCTCTCCCAAATGGTCTTGAGTAGGGTTCAAAGTGTCCATAGCCTCTCCTACAGCATAAACCCCCAATAACAAAGCCAAAGCCTTGATGGTCTGATGATTAAAAGGCTGTATGCCCAATCGGAACCATAGAAACCCTCCTTTCAATAAATTGAACAAGAGAATGGACAGCGTGCTACCTGCAGCTGCGCCAGTCAAGCCATAGACGGGAATCAAGAGATAATTGGCGGTGAAAGAAATCATTCCCAGCAACAAAATAGAAATCAAATTGAAACGATAATACGGAGAATTCAGAATGATCTCGGTATTAACCCCGTTGGACATATCAAACCACCTCGCCAATCCAATCCATAAAACCACCCACTTTCCCTCCCGGTAAACATGGCCGTTGGGCATTAGATCAAAGACCAAATCAATTTGGGTCCAAATCAAAATCAGTAAAATTCCTCCAATTAACATTTGATTCAGCGCGGCCTGTCGATGCAGTTGAGCCAAGGCCTGGAAATCCTTCGCCTTCCAAGCATGGGTGATCAAGGTCCCCGCAATTTGAGAAATCGAACGGCGAGGCATTTCGATGATGGTTCCAATGAAGAAAGACAAACTGTAGATGCCTGTGGAGGCAAGGCCCGCCAACCAGGCCAGCATCAAGCCGTCAATACGTTCATTGATGACCACCCCTGCCCCGCCGACAATCATCCACAGCGAATACCTTGCCATGATGGGCCGCAAAGCACGCCGAACCCTCACAAAGGCAGGATTGAGATAGAGGATGCCCATGCTGTGGAGGTAACCCGCAAGCAACAAAGCCGAAACACCGTAGGAAGCACACATACCCCACAAGAAACCGTCCCAGCCTATCATGCCCTGGGCATAAGCCAGGGTCAAACCCATCAAGGTAATGCGCAAGCCAATCTCCCTCAACAGGGCATTCACAACAATACGGTAATGCAGCCTTGCCCAAATTTCCAGCACGTTCTGCAACATCATCATGCCCGTCAGTGGCAAAATCATTCCCCAATAGGCGTTCACCGCGGCCGATTTGTCAGCAAACAATCCTTCCCACAGACCTTGAAATCCCACGAACAAGCCCCCAAAGCCCAGTAGCCCCAAGGCAACAACACCCAGCGTGAACAGCAAGAAACCGTTATGCTGCCTTGGATGGTCCTGGAAATAAGGAAAAAAGCGCGACATGGCGCTTTGCATCCCCAATTGAGTGAAGATGGACAGGCTAAGGGCCACACCCAACAAAAGCTCCCGCAAACCAATCAATTCCGGATTCAGGTAGCGCGGGAAAAAGAACAGCAAATTCAAGGCGCCAAGGCCTACCCCGACATAAGTCAAGAGGGTTGATTTGAAGCTTTGACGTATGACCAGTCCCACAGCACAAACCTACAACAAAGCGCCCAAGTCCTCCGTGGAAGGTCTATTTTTGGGAGCATGCATGTGGCCATCCTGGGTTGCAGGGGAATTCCCAACCATTACGGCGGTTTTGAGCAGTTTGCGGAGCAGCTCGCCACATGGCTAGTACATCATGGCCACAGGGTCACGGTGTACAATTCTTCGTTGCACCCTTACCGGGAGAAATCCTACCAAGGAGTTGAAATTATTCATTGTTACGATCCGGAAGATCGCTTGGGGACTGCAGGACAATTCGTATACGACCTGGGGTGTATTCTCGATGCTCGTCGAAGGAAATTCGATGTCATTTTGCAATTGGGCTACACCAGCTCCGCGGTCTGGTATGGCCTGCACCCCCGCGCTATTCCGGTCTTGACCAACATGGACGGTCTTGAATGGAAGCGCAGCAAATACGGACCTTGGGTCCACCGATTCCTTCGTTGGTCCGAAGCAAGAGCTGCAAATTGCAGCCAGGCCTTGATCGCGGATTCCTTGGCCATTCAAAGCTATCTCCATGAAACCCACGGGAAGCCCTCTACCTACATTCCCTACAGCGCGGTCGTTCGCGATGATCTGAATCCTGAAGCCGTCCAAACTGTCCTGAATTCCTACGGGCTGACCCCAGGCGCTTATCATTTGCTCATCGCCCGCATGGAACCGGATAACCATATTCATACCATCCTGGAAGGCCACCAGGCAGCCTGCGCGGCTTCAACTTCCACCTTGCCCTTGGTGCTGGTCGGAAAGCCAGCAAACCGTTTCGGCCAAGAACTCCATGCAAAATACCCCGAGCAAGCACACCGAAAGTGGCTGGGTGGCGTGTACGATCAGAACGCGGTTGAAATCCTTCGGCAAAACACCACTTGGTATTTCCACGGACATAGCGTGGGCGGTACCAATCCCTCGCTTCTGGAAGCCATGGCGGCAGGTTGTAGGATCATGGCCCATGACAACCCCTTCAACCGCGCGGTGACCGGAGAAGATGCCTTCTATTTCCGCAGCAGCGAAGATGTCCGCACCCACTTGTTGACAAAGGCAAGTCTCAGCGAAACACAAATCGCCAACAACCGTCGTAAAATCACAGACCATTACACCCCGCATGGGGTCGCTCATGCCTACCAAACCCTCCTTGAACAATGGGCGCAACCCCAATGATTTCTTTGAACAAGTCTGCTCCACTTTCAGTGCGCCTTGTTTTGAGCCTATGCATTGCTGGGGTTTTTGCGCCTCATTCCTGGCAGAATTTATTCTTGCTTGTCTTGCCCTTCTGGGCATGGATGCTTCGCCCCCAAGGAGAGCCAAAGACGAACATAGGAATTTGGGGAGGATGCCACATATTGTTATGGTTATGGACCCTGACCTCGTTGGGCTGGAGCGATCACCAAGACGAAGCGATCACCGAGTTACTCAGCAAAACCCAATGGGTCATTTGGCCCTTGGCCTTCATGGCCCTGCAACCGTGGCTGGCGGCTCACCGCAGATGGTTCGCTCGTTGCATCTGGGTAAGCGCCGTGCTCATTGCTGGTATTTGTGTGGCGGATGTCCTTTGGCGAAGCAGTGGTCCGTCGTCCTGGTTCCAGGACTTGGTATACGAGAACTTAGCCCGAGCCAGCGGTTTGCATCCGATCTACCTCAGCATGTGGATGTTATTAGCGCTGGTGGCCTATGCTCAGGATCAGATTTTCTCGCCACATGACAGGAACTTGACTCCGCATGACGGTGTTATGCCTCCCCCCAACCAAACACAAAGCGCTCAAGGCTGGCATCTTGCGTATATTCTCTTCACGGTGGTGATGGTCACCCAGCTCTCCTCCAGGATGGCCATGCTCACCGGACTTGCAATGATGGGTGTCTTCCTGGTCATCCTTATCCGACTTGGGAAATTTCAATGGTCGATTGCAGGAGGAATGGCCTTGTTGATTCTAATCCCGTGGTTACTCATTCAAGCCAATGCCGTGAACAGCTCACGCGTCAGCGAAATGGTGGACCTTCAAGCCGATCATTCCTCCAACCGTTGGGGTGGGCGATCCCTTCGCATGGCCAAGTGGAAGAATACCCTCGAATGTTATGCCGCGAACCCCATCCTTGGAACCGGCGCAGGCGATTTCCAAACCGACCTGGATCAGGTATATCGGCGCAATCAATTGGAAACCGGCTACATTAATCGATTCAACAGCCACAACCAGTACCTGCAAACTTTGGCGACTCTGGGGCCCGTGGGGTTGTGCCTGCTCCTGTTGGGTTTGCTATACCCTCTGTGGTGGGCATGGAAAGAACAAAAGTGGGAGGCGCTCATGGTCTTCGTGATCATCCTGTCATCCATGTTGACCGAAAGCATGCTCGAGAGACAGAAAGGCCTGTACATCGTGGGTTTGCTTGGCAATGGGTATTTTTGGGGCATGCTGCAACCCAGCAGATCTTCCCAAGACGACACCCAAGACCCTAGGAGCCATGCTGCTTAGAAGCCGTTATACCATCACCCTGCCATGGGTCGATTTGGCGTTGATTACCGTGGCCTACGGCTCGGGGTATTACCTGCGGTTCAGAGAATGGCAGAACCTCGTTAACATGGATTTTCTAGCCTTTGGAGGTTTGCTTTGGTTATTATGGATCTCCTGTGCGATGGTGGTAGGGCTTTATTCTATTGCACCATCTTCGGATCCTTTCCGTAGATTGTGGTTATGGCTACAGTGTTTTGCCCTCTTTGCGGTGGCAACCTATGCCTTCAACGGCTTGATCAAGGTCTATTATTCCCGCATCTTGATCACCTTGATGCTGGCCGTCACCGCTAATCTGCATGTGTTATGGCATTGGCTGTTCCCGTATATTCTGCGCAGGCTCCGTCCTCAGCGGCATTCAGGGGCCAAAGCGGTTTTGATCGGCAACGACCTCCCCGGCGAGTTTGCGGTGATACAGCGTAAATCCATCGTAACACTTCCCGAAATTTTGGGGTATTTCGGCAACGAACAAAGTACTTCCATCGCGCGTTTAGGCTCCGTGGATCATTGCTTGGAACAGCTTCCTGCCTTGCTTCGTACCGAGACCATCTCCGACCTCTACTGCTCCGCATCATTATTCAAAGGTTTTGATTTTCATAATCTTAGCCGAATAGCTGCTGAGCATTTTGTGAATTTGCATTTGGTGCCCGATCAACAAGAAATTCCTCTGGGACGCATCGAAATCGATTATTTGGGTCATATTCCAGTTTGGAGCCTAAGGCCCTTCCCCTTGGAAACCAAAAACGCGCAAACCATTAAACGGGGGATGGATTTACTAATTTCACTCTTGGTAGTGGTGGGCATTTTGACCTGGCTTATTCCCCTGATGGCGCTTTGGATTCGATTGGACAGCCAAGGCCCTGTGTTCTTCGTGCAGCGACGTTCTGGCAAAGACAATAGACCTTTTCGTTGTTACAAATTCCGAACCATGCGTGTCAATTCCGAGGCAGATTTCTTGCAAGCCTCTCCCAACGATGCTCGAATTACTAGGATAGGAAACTTCCTTAGGAACAGTTCGTTGGATGAATTACCACAATTCTTCAATGTCCTACTTGGCGATATGTCCGTAGTGGGCCCCAGGCCTCATATGCTCTCACATACGGTATCTTACTCCCAAGTGATCGAGCGTTTCATGGCCCGGCATCGGGTTAAGCCCGGCATCACCGGTTTGTCCCAGGCTTTGGGTTACCGCGGTGAAACCCGTGCCAAACAAGACATGAAAAACAGGGTTCGCATTGACTTGCTTTATATTCAGAATTGGTCTCCCCTGCTCGATCTCAAAATCATCGGCATGACCGCCCTTAGTCTCCTGCGTTCTTTGAGAGGAGCTTCGCTGGGGCCCATTGATGGCCCAGACGGAGCAGATAAAGCCCCCCAGATCCCTCGGGGCTAAAGCAATCCCTGTCCCAACCCAGGCCTACGGACCAACCCTGACCTCGATGCCGGATTTGCAGCGTGACCGTGCTGCGGCGATGGTCATAACGATCCAGACCCCAGGCCTTGAAACCCCCAACTTCACCGGGAACAGGCACCCACCACTCCTCGGCCCATTCCACTGTGCGGCCCTTGGCCCACTTGTATTCCAAGGCCCCTTTGTGCCTGCCGTAGGAACTAAGGGGCTCCACACCGCCGGCCATTCCAAAATCCGCAAATTGTTGTTGCCAACGAAGGCGATACGCTGCATTCCACCGTCCCCATTGCCAAGCGGCCTTGGCATCCACGAATAAACGAGGTCGTATTTGGGACCATTCCGGTAGATTTCGCCAAGCCAAGCGTGTTCCTCCCCCCAGGGTTCCAGTAATCGTCGCCGCTTTGGTTTTCCATTTGTGGCGATAATCTCCTTTCAAATCCACCTGCAATCGATCGATCCCCCAATAGCGATGACCATCCCAAACGGCATGCCGAGCCAAGAGGCGGTCTCCTTGCAGTCGTAGTTCCGGTTCCAAAGCCAAATTCAAATCAGCCCAGCGCAAAACTGTATAATTTCCCTCCAACCACAAGGCAGGCCTTCCTTGTGCCAAGGCGGCAATCGGGTCCGTAAAAGCTCCAAGGAACCCCATAAAACCAAGAAGCCCCCTGAGTCCCAAGAATCCCCGGCACCAAAATCGTAAGCCTTCTTTACTCAAAATAATAAACCTTGAGCTGAACGGTATCCCGTAACAAATCCACACGCACCACTTGAAAGCGATGCACTGGCAATCCCGTGCGCTCCTTCAAATCATCGATAAGCTCCTGATTGGAGGCCCCTTGCAACATCTCCGGTTTGTCATAGAGGACGGATTTGACCGATTCCCGACGGTAGAGTAAATTGCTCTCCAACAAGGCCGTAATCCCCAAGATACCCCCCAACACCAAGGCCTGCATCCACCAAGGCATCTGCGCCACCGCCGCAAAGACCCCAAAGGCAATCGCCAAGAACAGGTAGGTCATATCCTTGATGGAAATGTCCTCGGTCCTGAATCGTAACATTCCAAAAACGGCAAACAAACCAAAAGCCGCTCCCAGCGAAAACTGAGAACCGTTCATGCTGTAGGAAAGCAAGAAAATAACCAAGTTGGTCACAATCAGCGTAAAAAACAAATCCCTCGTACGGTAAACTCCGAAGTAAATCCCTCGAACCATCACCCAAACTGCGATCAAGTCCATGGCCAATCGAATCAACAAATCACTTAGTAAAGCATTCGGTAACATAAATTATATCTTTAAAGAATTTCGCTGGTTTGTACAAGGCAAGACTGGCCAACCCAGTCCTCGTAACGCCTCATCTCGGTACAAAGTCCTCCGTGACCCTGGGCAATACCGGACCAAATCTGCATGGTTCGGTGGTATTTGCTGAAGGCACAGGCCTTGAGCAAGCCCTGGGTGACCAAGGTATCCACGGCATGCCTTTCTCTGCGGGCCTGTTTAAGCTCCACCAGGGTCCAGTTCGGAAATTCAAGACGCGTTCCACCGAGCGAAGCCTGCATTTGGGTATCCACCGTCAGCCTGGAGCCTGCTGCAGGGTCCCAGAGCGTCGTTCGCTGGTAGGTAATGTACATCGAGGGTTCCAAATGACCCGGAGCGCCTGACTTCTGGCGCCCATCTCCCAACAAGAACCCGAATGCGCGGTTTGCCTGGACTACACGAGCGTCATCAGAGGCTGTTGCATGCTCTACAGGGATACGCCGCTTGTCCTGGTAACCCCGAGGATGTTTGACCTTCAATTCCCAGAACGACAAACCATTGCCTTGGTACGTTCGGCGCCGGAATTTGAGACGGCGAGGAATCCCCCTCCGGTGGTCGTTGTAGAATTCCTTGGTGGGCTTATCCCAGTATTCGTTCTGATAAACCTGATGAGGCTCCCCTTGGACGTTGATATAACAATGGGTCGCCTCAAGGGCATGCAAAAGCTCATCCAATTGACTGGCTGAACAAAGGAATTTGCGATCAAATCGCTTCATCAAAGCGGACTTGGCCGGAAGCTCGCTGAACTCGATAGCCTTCATGCCTATGGTCAACCTATTTCTTGATCCATAGGGTATCCAACTGCACTTGCTCTCTGCGAGATCGGATTTCCACATCCCGCCATACCGGCTCCTGATTGGAGGTATTGCCCGAAGTTGGGAAGCGGTCCGAATAGGTGTAGACCCGGTAACGCCCCGTATGCAGGTAGGGGAAACGGTAGGCCCCGTTATAAACAGTTCTCACATCGTTAATAGCAACAGGATTTAATCTCAAAGTATCAATATCAGCGAATGCTACCAAATAAATTCGTTCATCCATGGCGGGATAGCGCGACAAGATTGTGGTGAAAGTCGAATTCCAATCTTCCACCATCACCACCCCCTGTATGGAGGCATACCCCCCTTCACCAGGGCCTGGCTCGCTGCATCCTATCGCCAAGACCATACCCAAACAAGCTAATTCCTTTACCCAACCACCCCTAACCTTCCATCGATTCATCATGACTTTAACGTTTGATCCAAGCCCGAAGATAAACA
Organism: Bacteroidota bacterium; assembly: GCA_005799025.1. Taxonomy (GTDB): domain Bacteria; phylum Bacteroidota; class Bacteroidia; order UBA7662; family UBA7662; genus SYHX01. Next base: position 116,129 of record SYHX01000055.1, read on the forward strand.
CGATTCCCGGAGCGTACCCGAAACCAATACGTGCCCTGGGGCCAATGCGAGACATCCACTACCCCTCCTGTCGTTGAAGCTTCAGGTTGTTGCATCAGATAGCCGCTACTTTTCCAAAGAACCTGGCCCGCAAGATTCACCAATTCTGCTTCGAACCTCTGATCCAAATCATCGTTGCCCGTTCCCGATTCGTTTAACTCTGTAATTTCCCAATGAATCTGATGATCCGCAGGGTTAGGATACAAGCGAAAATCCCGCCTTGTCCACACATTATTAGCAACATTTAATGCAAAGTTATTGTTGGCGGCGATAGTATGAGCTCTGCGTACAAAAGGACCAGTTCCGTTAGGAATCCTTGCCCAAGTAGAATCCAGAACTTGGGCTGGGAAAATCACTTCATCCTGAAGAACGGTATTGCTGTCGTAGAGGTACAGGGTCTCACCCAATCCTGATAATTTGAAATTAGCGTGATAAGGGCCCTGACTGCTATCCTCGTCGGCCCAAACAATTAAATACCCCCCGGCAGGCACCACCGTGCCCCTGGGGAATTTCCATTTGGTCAAATTCAAGGGGTTATCTGTCAAAACATAACGATCCACATTGACCGCGGTGTTGGAAACATTGTACAACTCAATCCAATCGTCGTTCTCCCCGTTATCATCCACAGGTCCTCCCAAGTTCATGGCCATGAATTCGTTGATCACCAAACCATTCCTCATTGCTCCACCCTGTACCCTGTACACCATCACATCATGCTCTGCTCCTGCCGGGAAATACGACACTGACTGCGTGGTGTTGATGGCAACAGCCTCGGTATAGTACCGGACCACCGCCGTCGCAGAACGTCCGGGCAATTCAGCGCCGTACAGCCCATCTCCTGGTAGAGAATCAAAGTGCAAGCCATCATCCCACATGTCCATTCGCTGAAAATTCCCGACCCAGCCCTCTGAGTAGTATAACCTCACCGAAGCAGTCTGTGCCGGATTAGCCACCTTCACCCGTACCTTAACCACCTGCCCGGGCAAAGGCGCCATGTTCCAACGGCCACTGCTATCATACTGATCCATACCGAGAATTACCGGCCCTTGTTGGACAACTTCGACGTTGTTGTTTAAGTAATTATATCGGTTGGTGACGAAGGTTTTGAGGGACGTTACCCCCGAGGTATAAGCTGCGGTGGTCGTTAATTTCTTGGTATCCGCAGCGACCAACGAAGCTATGCGCGCATTCATCGTGTCGATCATGGGATGCAATCGGGTTGGATTAAACGTCTCTGCTAGTATCGTGCGATAATGGGCCAAGTACCGTTGTCTCCATTCAGGGACATTCAATAATTTGTTCAACAAGGGATAATTCACGCTGGTCACATTCTTGAATGGCGTCCAAGAAGTACTGGTCGCAGCATTGCTCAGAAAACTTGAATTGCCATCGTACTCAAAAGGAAAGGTTCGACCGCTCTCCGGTTCGTAATACACCATGTAGTCCATCTTGCCCTTCATCACATAACTATCATCATCCGCAAACACATTCTCTACTGCCAGATACCACAAGATCCGGTCGACGTCCAGGTACTTGCGCGTGCTGTCCTGAGGAGCCCCCGGCACTTGACTCAGAACCTGACAAGCCTTGACCAAGGCAGCCCATGTGTGCGTTATATCACTAGATTTGAGGCTATAATAGGTTTTGTATAAATTGGTGTCCAACCCCAAGAAGTTCATTCCCGCCGTACCGTCTCCCCATCCACCGCCAGGACCACCCCCACCGCCAGTCACCCCGGTGGTGGCTCGAAATCGAGGGCCATCGTTGCTGAGAAACCATGCCTTTAAAAATTCTTTGTCCACGTCCTGGACATTGCAATACAGGCCCCAGTCCTGGCCATTCAGAAACAAGCGCACAAAATTGCCTTTGGCAATCGGCGTGAAACGTCTAGCAGTTTGATTATATAACACTTCCCTCATGAAGGTGGCATCCCCATGGGCATTGTTGAATTTGAAGTTACGGAAACCCATCAAATCCTGGTTAGATCGCAGCCAATCAGTCTCCACCCCAAAGGACTTTTTCTGTGAACTGCCGATGGTCGTATAGGACGTATTCCCCCGAAAACGGACACCGACACTATCCAAGACCTGGGTTCCCATGGACAAATTCGCCAGCAAATTGGTTTCGCTGGCGTAGTTCTGCCCCAACAAGGTCCAATAGTTGGCCTGAGGGAACGTTAGATCCACCCTTCGAATACTGTCCGGGTGGTAAAAGCCAGGATCAGGCTTCCCTCCAGTGTACAGGGTCCTACCGTCTGCCGACCACCACCACTCGGAAGGAAGATTTTGTGAACAGGCATCGCGGACCCCTCCCAAACCCCATAGCACCCACAGGCAGATCGATAATCCAGTCAATCCATCATAAAAACCTCGGCCCACCATGGAAATACGTTGCTTTTTCATAATTCACTAAAGTTAAGCACTCCATACGCATGCCTTAGCCCTGTCCCCAATTAAAACGCCGTTAACTGCGCCCTAAGGCCCGGGCAACGGGATATAGGACGCGTTAACGTCCCCTTTGCAGAGGGTACGCACGATTCCCGGCACCCCCGGTATATTGGCCAACCAAGGACCAGGATTGTCTTGAACCCAATCACCGCCCACGAAGGTTCCACCCAACCCCGAGACTCTTCTTGAAATCAGCAAGGCATCCGTATTGTTCACGATACCGTTGGCATTCACATCCGCCGCCACCGCTCTTAATCCGGTCAAGAACGTCAAGTTCGCAAAGGTGCGGCTCACCAACAAGGCGTCGGTTGCATTGACTCCTCCCCAATTCACCGCATAGGCCCATTCCGGGGTCAATGTTGTTGCGGCCAGGCTGTTCCATCCAAAGGCGCCGTTGACGCCGCAAACGCTTGTCCCCACCAAGACCAAGAAAGGATCACGTACCCTCACCGTCGTTCCCGCCATTGCTGTTTGTAAATTGTTATCGTACACAAGCCTTCCATCCAGGGCGTTGCAAGTACCTGTGGTAATTTGTCCTGAGAAACACGTGAGCGATAAGCGCTGACCCCCGCTGCCGCTAATCCTGCAGTTCCCGGTCAGCGTGTCCCAAGCCGGCTGCAACCCCCCCGTAGGCCAATTGACCCCCGAAGGTAACACCAAACGCAACCTCAACAAC
>SYHX01000056.1 GCA_005799025.1 Bacteroidota bacterium
GCCCAGCCGGTCCTACCGGTGCTGATGGCGCTACTGGTCCTGCTGGTGCTACTGGCCCAGCCGGTCCTACCGGTGCTGATGGCGCTACTGGTCCTGCTGGTGCTACTGGCCCAGCCGGTCCTGCCGGTGCTACGGGTGCCACAGGCCCCCAAGGCCCTGCTGGGGCAATGGAGGTACAATGTGGTGGGTGGTCTTGGAATAATAACTATTTCAATTTGACAAACGGAGCCAATAATTTCGTCCCCTTTGATACGGAAATCTTTAATACAAGCTCAACAACCTACGAGCTCGCAGATTCTAGGATACATATTAAGCAAACAGGTTATTACGAAATTATTTCTCAAGTGCATTTATTTGACTTGTATAATAATGCGGATGTCACTGTTTCATTATTTAAATCCTCAACATCCAATGGAACATTGAGTCAAATAATATTGCTAAGTGACATGAAGTTTAGCGAGTCCTCTGCTGATCAAATTATACAGGGAAATGCTCTGTTTCATGTAGGTACTCCCGGTTATTACACCATTTCCGTGAATCCTTCAGCCAATGCGCCATACCCTTCTTCCTCAAATAGCGCTCCAACGAGAATTTGGTTAAAGAAACTAATGTAGCCTTTAGTGGATTGTAATGATGATAAAGGACAACAAAAGTGATGTTGCTTTAGAGGCTATTTAGAGCTTTTTCAATAGAATTCAGAGCTGCTTTAATTTCTAATTTCGATATAACCAAAGGTGGGGCCAGGCGAACGATATGTCCGTGGGTTGGTTTGGCGAGCAGGCCCAGCTCCATCAACTTGATACAAAAATTCCAGGCCAAATCCGGTTGGTTTTCGTCGAAGACTAGGGCCTGAAGCAGGCCTTTGCCGCGGGTGAAATGGAGGATGGGGTAGGTATCCACCAATTCTTGCAAGCCTTCTTGGAGAAGGCATCCCATGCTTGCGGCATTTTGGGGAAGGTTCTCGTCCAAAATAATCTGGACGGCTTCGCAGGCTACCGCACAAGCCAGAGGATTTCCTCCAAAGGTTGATCCGTGTTGGCCGGGCCTGATGGTGAGCATGATTTCATCCGAACACAAAACAGCCGAAACAGGCAACATACCGCCACCCAAGGCTTTGGCCAAAACCAGGATATCGGGCTTGATATGCTCGTGATCGCAGGCAAGGAGAGCGCCCGTTCTCCCAAGGCCGGTTTGAATTTCATCCGCGATCATCAATACACGGTACTTGGTGCACAGCGCTCTGACGGATGCCAGATAACCCTGATCAGGGACTACAACGCCGGCCTCCCCTTGGATGGGCTCCAACATGAAGGCGGCTACATTCTGATCCTGAAAAGCCAATTCCAGGGCCGCGAGATCATTGTAAGGTACTTTGACAAAGCCGGGAACCAAGGGGCCAAATCCACCGTAGGAGTCGGGGTCGGAGCTTGCCGAGATAGCCCCAATCGATCTTCCCCAGAAGTTTCCCTCAGGAAACACCACCAGCGCATGGTCTGGGGCGATCCCCTTGACTTCGTAGGCCCAACGTCTGGCCAATTTGACCGAGGTTTCAGCGGCTTCCACTCCGGTATTCATGGGGAGCAGTCGGTCAAATCCGAAAGTTTGGCACATGAATTCGCAATATTTCCCCAACTGATCATTATGAAAAGCTCTGGATGTTAAGGTTAAACGTGCTGATTGTTCGTGCAAAACTTTAATTAGACGCGGATGTGCATGGCCTTGATTGACTGCAGAGTAGGCTGACAGAAAATCCAGGTATTCTTTACCATCCGTATCCCAGACCTTGCAACCGGAACCCCTGTGGAGCACCACAGGAAGGGGATGGTAATTTTGGGCTCCGTATTGGTACTCCAGGTCCAGCGCGGATATCAAGGGAGACTCAATGTTCATGGGGCAAGGTTCAGAAGGTGAAATATTGGCTACGGGTGAGCAACAGGGATGAATGGAGGCCTAATTGGAGTATATTTGCATTCCCAAAAAGTGAAACCGTTTTAATGATCAAATTTAGCGCCTGGCTTCGTGGGATTTTGGATTAAACTCGAAACAAATTCATTTTTTGTCCCCAAGCTAGATTGTAATCTCCCACTAATACTGAACCCATGTCCAAGGTTTGTGATTTAACCGGCAAGCGCGCCATCAAAGGAAACCACGTTTCCCACTCGAATGTCAAGACCAAGCGTCGCTTTAATCCCAATCTGCAATTGAAGAAATTCTATATTCCTGAAAGCGGGGAATGGATTACCTTGAAGGTTTCGACCTCAGCGATCCGTACCATCGCCAAGAACGGAATGGGCAAAGTCGTTCATGATTTTCTGACCAAAGGCAAAGTTTGATTCAGCGTTTTTAATCCCCTAAACCATGGCCAAAAAAGGTAATCGCATTCAGGTCATTCTCGAGTGCACGGAACACAAAACAAGCGGTATGCCGGGCATGTCCCGCTACATCACCACCAAGAACAAAAAGAACACCCCTGATCGCATGGAGCTCAAGAAATATAACCCTGTACTTAGGAAGGTTACTACCCACAAAGAAATAAAATAATTAAATCTCTGAATCATGGCCAAAAAAGTTGTGGCAACCCTCAAAAGGGAAGCCAGTGAACAAGAGAAAGTCGTTAAGGTTATTCGCACCAAGCGTTCTGAGAAAACAGGCGCTTACACTTTTAGGGAAGAGTTTGTAACGGCCGACAAGGTCAAGGATTTTTTTTCTAAATAATTTTTTGAAAACTTTAAGGAAAGGCTTTCCAACACGGAAGGCCTTTTTTGTTAGGTATGGGATTTTTTGATTTTCTAAAGGGCCGTAAGGAGAAAGAGGCCTTGGTCAAAGGCTTGGAGAGAACCAAGGAGGGTTTCTTTTCTAAGATTTTACGTTTGTTCAGTGGTAGGACAAGGATTGACGATGATTTACTGGAGGAATTGGAGGAAATTCTCTTGTCGGCGGACGTGGGGGTGAATACCACGGTCAAAATCATGACCAGACTTCATCAAGAAATTGAGCGACGCAAAGACTTGAAGCCGGAGGACTTGCAGGGTTTGCTTAAGGAGCACATCCTGGAGCTCATGGGTGTAGCCGATAGGGATGAAGGTGAAAAACAAAATAAGCCTCACGTGATCTTGGTCGTAGGAGTCAACGGGGTTGGCAAGACGACCAGTATTGGTAAATTGGCTTGGCGTTTCAAGCAGGCTGGAAAGCAGGTGGTTTTGGGTGCCGCGGACACGTTCAGGGCTGCGGCTGTCGAGCAATTGATGTTATGGGGGGAACGAACAGGGGTTCGGGTCGTTCACCAGCAAGGCGGATCGGATCCTGCATCGGTGGCCTTTGATACCCTCAAATCAGCCATCGCCTCTTCTGCGGATATCGTCCTAATTGATACCGCCGGACGTTTGCATAACAAAGGGCATTTGATGGCTGAATTAACCAAGGTGCGTTCCGTATTGAACAAATGCATGGATGGCGCGCCCCATGAGGTATGGTTGGTTCTGGACGCTTCGACCGGGCAAAATGCTGTGGAGCAGGCTAAACAGTTTACTGCAGCGACCCAAGTGACTGGACTGATCCTTACCAAATTAGACGGTACTGCCAAAGGGGGTGTGGCCATAGGGATTTGCGCAGAATTTGAATTACCCATACGCTTTGTGGGGGTTGGTGAAGGCATGGAACAATTGCAAGTCTTTGATAAGGAGGTCTTTGTGGACGGATTATTCGAACAGATTTCGTGAACATTTCAATGCACAGGTTCGTTCAAAGCTTATAAAAGGAGCTTCATTCCCCATAAACGCTTATTACCATGAGAACCAAAGGACTGCCCAAGAAATCTGCACCGGTTCGTTTAATCACCTTGGGTTGTTCCAAAAATACCGTAGATTCAGAACAATTAGCCACCCAATTGCATGCGGGAGATTTCGAGATTTTGGGCGAAAGCTCAGGCAATACCGATGCTAGCCAAACGGTGATTATCAACACCTGCGGTTTTATCGAAAATGCCAAGCAAGAATCCATTAACACTATTCTGCAATACGCTGATGCACGTCAAGAGGGCAAAATTGCTAAACTGTTGGTCATGGGCTGTCTATCGCACCGGTACCGACTGGAACTTGAAAAAGAAATCCCGCAAGTGGATGCCTGGTACGGCACCATGGAGCTACGCTCCATTTTGCGGAGTATGGGGGCGGATTATCGCAAGGAATTGTTAGGTGAGCGCCGAATTAGCACGCCCTCCCATACTGCTTTTCTTAAAATATCGGAGGGCTGTGATCGGCCATGTTCCTTCTGTGCCATTCCCTTGATGCGCGGCAATCATCGCTCCCAGCCGGTTCAGGCCTTGTTGGAGGAGGCGATTCATTTGGTTCAAGGCGGGGTCAAAGAATTGGTGCTAATCGCCCAGGATCTGACCTATTATGGGATGGATCAGACGGGGCAAAGGGAGTTGGCTCATTTGTTGGATAGACTCTCCGCTGAATCGGGTGCGGAGTGGATTCGTTTGCAATATGCCTATCCTGGGCAGTTTCCCAAGGAAATTTTACCGTTGATCAGGGAACGTGAAAATATTTGTTTGTACCTTGATATGCCCCTTCAACATGCTTCGGATTCTGTTTTGAGAAGAATGCGTAGGGGGATATCGGCTAGGCAAACCCGGAAACTATTAGATGAAATTCGCGAGACTGTACCCGGCATTCATATGAGGTCCACCATGATGGTAGGTTTTCCGGGTGAAACGGAGGGAGAATTCCTTGAACTTCATGACTTTGTAAAGGACATGCGTCTCGAGAGAATGGGCGTTTTTATGTATTCGCACGAGGAAAACACCTCCGCCTATCAGCTTGAGGACGATGTCCCAGAAGAACTTAAGCAAGAGCGAGCGGATACTTTAATGCTTTTGCAACAAGAAATTTCTTGGGACCTAAACCATAGCAAGGTCGGGGACTCGATGAAGGTTCTTCTAGACCGCGAAGAATCCAAGCATTGGGTGGGTCGTAGTGAATTTGATTCCCCGGAGGTTGATAACGAGGTGCTGATCCCTATGAACGAGCAAACGAGTTCATGGACGGTGGGCTCCATGGTCCAAGTAGAGATCGTCCGTGCGGAAGAATTTGATTTGGTGGGTAAGCCGTTCTAATGATGTCCATATGGATCTCGCAGTCTTTGTTATCTTTAATTTCTGATTTGGTTCCGTTGAACAATGGCTTCTTTAGTTCATAGTTTGTCCATGGCCCAAGGAAACTGGGCCTCCGACTCCTTACGTCGTTGGTGGTCATCCATTGATTTTAATCCGCTGGCCAATTCGTCTGAAATGGTATTGGAACAGCTTCGCAAAAAAGCTATTGCAAGATCGCAAACTTTCAGTACGGAACAGCGAATTCGGTTGATTGATGCGCTGCGTAGGCAATACAATGCAGCAGGTTTGAAAATTCCGGACGCAACGTGCACCTTACTCGAATCGCCTCGAACCATGGTAGTTACGACGGCTCACCAGCCCAATTGGCTGGGCGGCCCAGCCTATTGGCTGCATAAATTGTTATCGACCATGGCCTTGGCCGAAAAACTCACCAAAATTCTCCCTGAATTTCAGTGGATTCCTTTGTATTGGATGGGCTCCGAAGACCATGATTTAGCAGAATTAGGTCATTGCGTGGTGGATGGTAACCGTATCGAATGGGAAGGAGAAAAGGGGAATTATGCTTTTGGACGTTTGATGGTTCCTCCCTCTATGACTGGTTTCAAGTTGGAATCTTTGGAAAATGCACTGTATTCTAGAGAGGCCTTAAGTTTATTGCAAAAATCATATGCTCAAGGGTTTACTGTTGCGCAGGCTACCCGTAGACTTGCTCACGCTTTGCTTGGGGATGGGGGATGGCTTGAGCAAGGCGGAAGGGAGGAAGGTTCCAATTTGGTGATTTTGGATGGGGATGATGCGGAGCTCAAAGAGGCCTTTGCCCCGGTGTTCAGAGATCAAATACAATCACCTGGTTTGGCGGCCTCTATTGTTGGGCAAAGTAGGCAAAAAATGCAGGACAATTCCGGAATCGAAGTGGATTTACATGTTCGTGACTGGCCTTTTTTTGTTTTGGAAGGAAATCAACGAAGCAAGCCTGAAGGTAGGTTTAGTACCGAGGATTTGATGGAAATGCCTGCTAGCATGCTCAGCCCCGGTGTTGCGTTAAGACCTCTTTTTCAGGAGTTTACGCTTCCTAATGTGGCATGGGTGGGTGGGGGTGCCGAGCAATTGTATTGGGCCGCTCTCAAGCCACTGTTTGCGCATTACGAAATTCCATTTCCACTCACGTTGTTGAGGCCTTCTCTGGATTGGTTGACACCAGAAGTTTCGCAACAATGGTCTGCATTAGGATGGGAATGGATTGATTTGGGTAAATCTGCGGAGGATTTGGAATCTAAATTTTGGTTCTCGATTTATCAAAAGTATCCTTCGGTGGCTTCGTTTTGGAAAGAGAAGGAATTTGTTAGCTGGGCAGAGAATAAAGTAGATACCGCAATTGCACCCTTGTGCAGCTTAGTTCTCGAAGTTGATTCGGGGTTGAAAGGAGCTGTAGCGGCATCCAGGCACAAGATGATTCAAGAATTGGAGCGTTTGGAGCAGCTTTATCGAAAGGCGCTTCGTCGCAAATTCAAGAACGAATATGAGGAGGTCCTGAAGGTGATCCAATACCTAACCCCTCTAGGGAATCCTATGGAACGGGTTGAGGGCATGTGGTCAGCCCTGGCACATGGGGGTCCTGGTATACTGAAGATTTATATGGCATCGTTGAATCCGCTGGATGTCGAGGAAACTTCCAAGGCCCCTTGGTTAAGATTTATTGACCTGAGGGCTTGAGATTGGCCTCCACATGGACCGCAGCTTTTTTGGCGATTTTGTCACGAACCAAAGGGGGCACCTGTATACCGTAATCTGCTACCATGATTATGAGGTCGGTGGTCATCCGAATTTGCCCACCGCTAACTTCCATGGTTCCTAGTTCCATGACTTCTTTGGTTATTCCGTGGATTTCGAGCTTACCTATAAATTTTATTTTTTGATTCCCTGCCTTTTGCAACATGGACTCTTCCCAATTGGCAATCAGCCCTTTGAAAATCGCAAAGGGAAATTGATAAGATTCAAGATAATTTTCGTTGAAATGTTCTTGCATCAAAGCTTTGCGAAAAACAAAGGATTTAATCGGTATACGTACTTGAACCTGCCCTGTTGCAAGGTCCAGAACGGCTGTGACAGTATTGGTTTTGGCTTGTACATCGTCCTTGATGATCCCATCAGCGACGAATTGGGCGGAGCCTGTTCGGGTCATGTATTTGCCCGAGGCCTGCCCTAGCAATGTTGAAGTGGTGGCAGTGGTCAACAATAGACTCCAAAAGAAAGCGGAGTAGGAACTTGCATTATTGGTCAATGCCTTGTGCAGGTTAATTCGAGAATTCATAAGGGTTGGATCAGATGAGAAAACAAAAAATCACCTCTAATGAAACGATGAAGGAGGCAAAAGTGTATAAAGTTCGGTAAGAAAACAATATAGATTAAAAATCAGATTGAGGAGTCAGGATGCAGCGGTTCATAAGAACCCCACCGGTGAGATCATCGTAGCCAGTACAGATGCCTTTGCATTGGATTGCATCGCCTTTTTGGGGAAGTGGACCCTGTTTTGATTCAAGTTGACAAAGGATATCGCCGTTTCCTTGGCCGTTCATGTAGACAAAATGAACGGAATCGCCTTGGGATTCAGCCTTGAGGCAAGTCCCGGAAATTTGGATAACTTGGTTCAAATACAATTCATTGGACTGGGTAGGATTGCTTTGAAATTTTTTCAACAATTGTTGAGCCTCCAGGACATGGCTTGGATTGGTATGGTCCAGAGATTCGGGAGCTTTGTTCCATTGGTGAAACCCATACCAACCTAGGCCTGCTAATAACAGGGGGAGTCCAATCCAATAGCTTTTTCTGATGGCCATAAAGGAAGTTTTAAAGGTTGATTTCGAGGTTATGGATTCGAACAATCGTTGTTGCGAGCACCTTGAAGAATCCAACGGCGAAGATGATTTCTTTGTGCGGTATCCAAAGCAGAGCGTGGGAGTGGAGGCATACGTTTGTAGCTGTTGGTTTCCGCGCAAACTTCGTAAATTTCACTATCGTCAGGTCTGCCGGCCTTCACATCGCCTGTTTCCATGACGGCCCTGTAATGATCCAAACGAACCCCTTCTGCTTTGGTCTCGGCATCGTGGCAGCCGCCCATCGCACAATTACTCTGAAAAATTGGTAAGACATCACGCACAAAATAGGAACTATCTGTGGAGCAGGGGGAGCTGACATAGTCGGGGCGTAAGTCAGGCGGAGCCAAGGACTCGTGAACACATGAAGCTGAAAGAGCACATATCGCCCATGATCCTTGAAGAAGATTCTTAATTCTCATTCGTGCAAATTAAGGCTTATTTAAAGAGCAGCAAAGTAATTTTTGGGATAACGGTGTTTCACTGGGTAAAGAGGTCTTGGTAGAGGTTCATCCATTGGGCGGTGAGCATCCTTGGGTCGATCAAGGACTTGGCCCTTAGGTAGCCCTCTTGACGCAAAGTAGCGCTTAAGGCTGGGTCATTGTGTAGGGAGGTCATGGCCGCATGCAGTTCCCCGGGGAGGGTTGAATCCACCAAAAGACCGTTGGGACCGCAAATTTCGGCCATAGAGCTGCTGCGGGTCGTGATCACAGGGCAACGGCTAAGCATGGCCTCGGCAACCGGAAGACCAAACCCTTCCATGTGAGAAGGGTACAACAGCCCCTGAGCATGGCGGTACCAATCGATTAGATCGACTTTTTCTGATGAATGAATTGCCGTGGTTGGTGATTTGGGTGGGTTCCAATAAACCTCCAGCCCCAAAATTGCTGCGAGCTGGATGCAATGTTTGCCGTAGGGTTGCTCCGTATTGCCAAAGACCACCAAAGGCAAACGCTTATCAGGTTGGGCAAGGTGAAGGGCATGCAAGACGGATTCCAGGTTTTTGCGTTTTTCGACGGTTCCTACGGATAACCAATACGGACGTTCAGCCAACGGATGTGAGGATGCTGTTGGTAAATCCTTGTAGTACGAAGGGGAACAAGGCTGCAGGATGACCTGGATTTTGTGGGCATGTTCGGGAAAGTACCGCAGCAGTTGACGTCGGGTTGACTCGCTGATGGCGACGATACGATCCGCTAGTGCCAACGATCGTCTTGTCTTGAATCGATAAACCCAATGATCTATCAAAGGATAGGTGGACGGCAAATCCAAGAAAATAAGGTCGTGAACGGTGACTACTGAGCGAACACTGCCACGTAAACGCTCAAGATCCATGGGAACCTCATTGCTTAGCCCGTGGTAGAGTTGAATTTTGTTGGCTAGAAGGGGACCTTGCATTCGAAAACTACGATTCCATGATGCCAAGAAACTCTTGTCTTGATGGCAATGAAAAGGCTTACTGAAGAAGGGGTTGTCTGAAAGCAGCTGGTTTGCGTGGGGTTTCAATCCAGGGGTGAATAAATGGTATTCGTTCTCCGGATAAAAATCAACCAAGTTTCGAAGAAAGGTGCGGGCATAGTTGCCCAAACCGGTTCGGTTATGAAAAGCTCGTTTGGCGTCAAATCCTAAACGTAACAATTGTTACGATTTCGATTTACGGTTTGGAGCGGTGCTCCGACTTTCTCGCGCTTTGCGAGCTAAATTCTCCATTTTTTGTTGAAAGGAAGATTTCTTGACAGGCTTCTTTTTATTTTCTTCAATTTGCCTTAACAATGAATCTTCATTGATGAAAAAGCGTCGAACGATCCATTGCTGACCAAAGGATACCATGTTGGCCAAGAAATAATAGTAGGAGAGGGCCGCAGAATAAGAATTCAGAACTGGGATAAACATCAGAGGCATCACATAGCCCATCACTTTCATTTGACCAGTGACTCCACTCATCTGATTGGACATGCGGGTATAAAGCAGGGTCGAGGCCGTCATCAATAGGGTGAACAAACTTACATGGGCTCCATAGAAGGGTATGGAGAATGGTAAGTCCGCAATGGAATCGTAAGACGAAAGATCATCCGCCCAAAGGAAGGCTTGTTGACGAAGTTCTATGGAGGCAGGAAAGAAATTAAACAAAGCGATAAGGATTGGCAATTGCATCAACATCGGCAAACAGCCCCCTAACGGGTTCACACCAGCCTTTTGGAACAATTTCATTTGCTCGCTCTGCATGCGGGTGGGGTCTTTCTCGAATTTCTCTTTGAGCTGATCAATTTCAGGTTTGAGTACTTTCATTTTGGCACCGCTAATCAAGGATTTGTAAGTCAGCGGAAACAAAATTATTTTGATGATAAGGGTAAGAATGAGAATAATGAAACCGTAATTCCACTGGAAGGAATCCAGCCAATTGAATACAGGTATAACAATGAATCGATTAACCCAACCAAAAATCCCCCAACCCAATGGAATTTGTTTTTCGAGACCGGATTCTTGCGCCTTGAGGGTTTGGAAATGGTTGGGTCCTAAGTACATCCACATTCCAAAGGGTTTGGTGGCGTTGGCACGGTGATCCAAGGTGAGTTCTGCGCGGTAGTTGCCCGTTTGTCCAGGCTGTGTGGATGCTTCTCCCTTAATTTTGGCTCGATCAAAATGATCCTCCGCACCGAGAACCGCACAGAAAAATTTCTGACGGTAGGAAATCCATTCCAAATTATTGTTTAAATCTTCTTGGTTCGGAGAACTCATACTCATGTAATCTGGATCTTCTCCTGGAAAGCGATAATAAATCTCCATTAAGCGACGCTCCTCATTGATATCCCTTTCTTGGGCTGGAGCATTGCACGCCCATTCCATAGTGGTGTAATCGTTGCGAATCAGGTCCTCCATGTTTACAAACTGTACACTGAATTTCATGCGGTATCCGGAACTGTCTAAACGATAACGGTGGATGATTTGACGATTCTCACCGGAACTGTTTTGGCCAAAATCAATTTGCAGGGTCAGTGAACTTGAATCTTTGCTCTGCACGGATTGGAAATAAAGTTGCGAGCTGTTCCAAACCTTCTCGCCAGTAATCATGGCATAAGACATCCTTTGGCTATTAGCACTGAAGAGTTCCAATGAATCTCCTCCGTAGGTCTTATATCCCAGTATCCTGGCTTGTTGTAAAGCGCCGCCTTTGGAGGAGAACGTGAGCTCAAGGTTTGGGTTACGAAGCGTAAAAGTCTCATCGACCCCTTGCAGATGCCGAGCAAATGGGCTGCTCAAGGTGGCAGAATCTATGGGGGTCTCTGGGGTATTGGTCTCGCCAGGATTTGGATTTCGGTCCTGAAGCAATGTGATTCCTGTGGAATCTTTTTCTGAAGATGTGGTATCTCGGGTTTGTCCTTTGGTGTTTTCTTTGGTATCAGGGTTGTTTGAAGGGAACCACAGGGAGTAAAGGACCAAGATAAGTCCCATCAAAAACAAACCTGTAAGGGTATTGCGGTCAAGCGTAGAGTTATTGGACACGTTGCGATCGATTAAGGAGGGAGGCCTGAAGAAAAGAAACAAATAGAGGATGAGGTCTTGCGACGGTGCTGGAGTATTCTGGATGAAATTGAGTTGCCACAAACCAAGGGTGTTCTGGGATTTCGATCATTTCGACCAAATCATGGTCGGGATTAATTCCCGACATGCACAGGCCTGCTTTCTGTAAGCGCGCGCGGTATTGGTTGTTCATCTCGTAGCGGTGGCGGTGCCGTTCACGCACGGTTTTGGAGCGTCCATAAACCTTGTAGGCCAGGGAACCTGCTTCAATTCGGCAATTGTAGGCACCGAGTCGCATGGTTCCGCCTTTGTTGAGGATTCCCACTTGGCTATTCATGAGGTCAATCACCGGATGCTTGGTTTGGGGATTCATTTCGGTGGAATCGGCATCCTTCATACCGGCTACATTGCGGGCAAATTCAACCGTCGCACATTGCATACCCAGGCAAATCCCAAAGAAGGGAATCCCGTGGATCCGGGCATGGTGGATTGCAGCGATTTTACCTTCCCATCCTCTTGAGCCAAAACCGGGCGCAACCAAAATGCCATCAAGATTGTCCAAAGCATGGTGAACCGTCGAGGCTTCTAGTTTTTCAGAATGAATCCACCGCACATTGATCTTAGCGCCTAGGGTAGCGCCAGCATGGATCAAAGCTTCGGATATGGAAAGGTAGGAGTCTTTGAGTTCGACGTATTTGCCCACTAAACCAATGTCAATTTGATGTTTGGGCGAACGCAAGCTTTGCACAAAAGCTTTCCATCCGCTAAGTTCAGGAGCCTTGTTGGTTTTGATTTTGAGTTTGCGAAGAACTAATTGATCCAATTTTTCCTTCGCCATTTTGAGGGGAACTTCGTAGATGCTGGAGGCATCAAGGGCTTCAATGACCGAGTCTGGGGTAACATTGCAGAACAAGGCTACTTTACGACGAATTTCCTGAGTAATTGGCTGTTCAGTGCGGCAAATGAGCACATCGGGTTGCACACCTGTTTCCAGTAACATCTTGACAGAATGCTGGGTAGGCTTGGTTTTGAGCTCGCCAGCGGCTTTCAAATAAGGAAGCAAGGTCAAGTGCAAAACCATGCAACGATTTTCTCCTAATTCGAGTCGAAGTTGACGAATCGCTTCGACGTAAGGTAGAGATTCGATATCACCCACCGTACCCCCGATTTCCGTGATGATGACGTCATAGGTTTTGCTTTTGCCTAAAAGCAAAATTCGGTTTTTGATTTCATCAGTGATATGGGGAATGACTTGAACGGTTTTGCCGAGATAATCGCCGCGACGTTCCTTGTCAATGACGGTTTGATAGATGCGGCCGGTAGTGACGTTGTTGGCTTGGCTGGTTTTGATGCCCAAGAATCGTTCGTAATGACCAAGGTCAAGATCGGTCTCGGCACCATCCTCTGTAACATAACATTCACCGTGTTCATAGGGGTTCAAGGTGCCGGGATCCACGTTGATGTAGGGATCCAGCTTTTGGATGGTGACCTTAAGGCCCCTGGCTTGAAGCAATTTGGCAAGGGAGGCGGCAAGAATGCCTTTACCCAACGAGGAGGTTACTCCACCCGTAACGAATACATATTTGGCCACAACAAGAATGTTTCTACGGGATTCAAAGGTAAGCCTTTGGGGGCATTGTCGTATCCAAGAAATTTAAACCCTGAAAGGAAGGCTAAACCCTTGAAAAATCATGATTTACGTACGTAGAGCCGATTTTGTTCTTTGCGAAGGACGGTTACCGCGGTTTCTGCTTCTATCCAGCCATCTTCGGATTGGGCTTCCATACTTTGTTCCCGGATCTGAATTTTACCTACAGGATTAAGCCTGGTTTTGGAGACCCCTTGTAATCCTATCCATTGCTCTGCATCGGAGGCTTCAGGTTCTGGGTTGTGGAGCACTAATTTTCGTAAAGGACCTTGGGTAAACATGCGCTCCCCCCACAGCAGGAAGACAACCCCAAGGCCAAGGATTGGAATGAGTACTGCGAGCACTGCACTGATCAACCTCGATCCGCCTGTGCTGCCTTCGCTTTGGGGCAAGGACCATCCATCGTTATCGAGCATAGACCCGACCAAAGCCAGGAAGATTACCGCAAGCCCAGTAGCGCCAACCCATCCGAAGCCAGGAATTACCCAGATTTCAAGGCCTATCAGCAGCAGTCCTGCGATGAACAGGAGAATTTCCCAATTCGTGGCCAGTCCTTCAAGGTACAAAGGAGCGAAATACAAAGCAGCCGCTACCAACGCGGCCACTAGGGGGAAACCAATACCCGGGCTTTGCAATTCGAAGTAGATACCCCCCAGCATTAACAGAATCAAAATTCCACTCACAGCCGGGTTCAAAAGAAATTGGAGGAAATAGTCCAAGGCACTGAGCTTCTGTTGAACGATCTCCTTATTGCGGATACCTAACATTTGGAGGACTTCTTGTTCGGAAGCTGCTGTACCGTCGCTGATGCCCAAGCGAACTGCCTCAGAACTGGTCAAGGTCAGGACTTTGCCTGAATCCAATACCCCAGGATACCCAAGGCCGGGGTCTACCATGCATTCCGCGAGGCGGGGGTTGCGGTTTCGGGCTTCAGCCGTTGCACGCATGGTGGCCCGCATATAAGATTGGTATTTGTCAGGGACAGGAGTACCTTCCTGGTTGACCACGGTAGCGGCGCCGATGCTGGCACTGGGTACCATGTAGATACGGTTGGCCGCCAAGGCAATAAGGGCACCTGCCGAGGCGGCATTGTTGTCCACCCAAACCACCACGGGTATTTGGCTTCTTAGAAGGCGGGTTCGTACGCTGTCCGCAAGGTCAACCTGCCCGCCGTAGGTGTTTAGACGAATGAGAATAAGATCTGCCTTCAATTCTTGAGCTTCTGCAAAGGCTAACTGAACCTTGCGCCAAAAGGGTGGGGCCACCTGGTCTTGAAGTTCAACCCGGTATATTCGGCATAACATATTGGAATCCAGCCATAAAGACCCTTGTGGGGCATAAAGGGGTTCTGCCGCAGCTCCGACTAGAGGGTAAAACCATTGTAGACCCAAGAAGACCCAAAGCAAAGCCCCTGCGCCTTGGAGACAGGGAAAGATCTTAATGGGGAAGGGGTATCGTGTATTCATAGTGAATGTAAGATAAGAAGGTCCAATTGGAGCTTGAAATGCTCACGCAATTTAGAGATTTTGTATCAATTTGGCATCCTTACGCTCACATGCATTCTAAATTTGAGGCATGTGGTTCGATAATATTCTTCAAACGATCGGCAATACACCGTTGGTACGCCTTAATAAACTGTGCTCCAATTTGCCGGCCACGGTTCTGGCCAAAGTGGAAACCTTTAACCCAGGTCATTCGACCAAAGACCGAATGGCGCTCAAAATGATTAACGACGCAGAGGCTGCAGGCCTTCTTAAGCCAGGGTATACCATTATCGAGGGGACCTCCGGGAATACCGGTATGGGTTTGGCGATCGCTGCCGTCGTCAAGGGGTACCGTTGCATTTTTACAACTACAGACAAACAATCACGGGAGAAGGTGGATGCATTGAGGGCCCTAGGGGCGGAAGTCATTGTTTGTCCAACAAACGTAGATCCCGAAGATCCCCGATCCTATTACAGCGTCTCATCCCGTTTGGCTCTGGAAACCCCCAATTCTTGGAAAGCCAATCAATACGATAATCTATCCAATCGCCAGGCCCATTTTGAACAAACCGGACCGGAGATATGGGAACAGACCGATGGGCGTGTTACACATCTGGTGGTGGGTGTGGGTACCGGTGGGACCATCTCTGGAACTGCACGTTTCTTGAAGTCAAAGAATCCTGCGATTAAGGTTTGGGGTATTGATACCTACGGTTCGGTCTTTAAGAAGTACAAGGAGACCGGGATTTTTGACAAGCAAGAAATTTATCCATACGTTACGGAAGGCATAGGGGAGGACTTTTTGCCAGCCAACGTGGATTTTGATTTGATTGATCTCTTCGAAAAGGTCACCGACCGTGATGCTGCCTTGATGACCCGGCGAATTGCGCGCGAAGAAGGGATTTTTGCTGGGAATTCAGCAGGATCGGCTATGGCCGGATTATTGCAATTAGGCCATCAACTTAAACCTTCAGATGTGGTGGTTGTTATTTTTCACGACCATGGGACCCGTTACTTAAATAAAATGTTCAATGACGAATGGATGCGCGAGCGGGGTTACCTGAGCGATACGGCCGAGGATGCAGCGGGATTAGTTTTGAGGAGGGGACAGGTTCCTTTGGTCAAGGTGGGGTATTGGGAAACGGTGGGGGAGGCCGTTGCCAAAATGCGCAAACATCAAATTTCGCAGGTACCTGTTCAGGATGCCGAGGGGACTTGGGTGGGATCACTTTCAGAACGAAAATTGTTACAAAAGCTCTTATCGCACCCACAGCTTTCGGCAGAACAAATTGAAAATCATATGGAAGCACCTTTTGCAGAAGCAGACTCTTCCACCAAAGTTCAACGTCTTTTGCCATTGATTCGATCAGACTCCGAGGCTATTATGGTCCGTATGCCCGATCAGTCTTGGCATATTCTTACCCAGCACGATTTGTTATCGGCCTTTCTATAAACTTAATTTGATTATGAACAAAGGTATTAGGCGTATTTGGACCTTGGCCGCTTTGGTCTGGATTTTGGGTGGGGGAGTAAAACTCAAGGCTCAACCGTTGCGTGCTTCAGAAACTCAAAAAATTCGGTTGGAGCAGGTACAGCTTTTTCGTACCGGGGCGGTTTTGCGCTACGGAGTCAGCGGCAAATTGGTGGCCGGTTCGTAACGATGGGTTTTGGGTGGTTGGGCAAAGGCATTCGATGCCACTACGCTGCGCATCAAATCTTCTACGGGCCTGCGGATGATCGATTACCGTTGGGAAAAATTACCTGCCCCCGAAGCTTGGTCGGATTCATTGGAGGCTGTCCAAAAAGTAATGGCCGAAAACCAACGATCCTTGGGAGAAAAGCAGGTGGATATGGTAGCCTTGCAGGCCGAAGAGCAATACATAATGGTTCTGTTGGGAAGGACAGCGGTCCAAGGTAAAGGACAGTCCGTGGCGACTTCACCAACTTTATCGGAAACGGGAACAGTCCAAGAATGGCTGAAGGGCTCGGACCAGTTCCGTCAACGAATCGCCCAGGTTGGGCGAGCCAAACTCCAGTGCCAGCGGGGTTTGGATTCTTTGACTCGACGTTCAGGGGATTTGGAGTCCAAGGTTCTTTATTGGCGAAACCAAATCCAGTCCTCAGAGAATGGCCTTGTGTTACAATTGGAGGCGATATCCTCTGTAGAGGGCAAGAACGGTCAGGTGGCCTTGGAGGTATTTTGTCCGCAGGCTGGTTGGAACCCTGCCTATGAAATGGACGTTGATGTCAACCAATCCAAGGTGGCCTTGCGTTTGGGTGCCAAGTCTTTCCAGCATAGCGGCCAGGATTGGGAGGGGATACCGGTGGAATTTTTGACTTATACCCCTTCGATAGGTTTGGAGTTACCAGTCTGGAATCCTTGGTATTTGGATTATTACCGGCCTGTAGTTCAATCGTTTGATCGGGTAGAAACCATTGCTTTGCAAAGCAAAGGACGATCCCAGCCATCGCGCGCCGCATCCGAGGCCTCAGATCCGGCTACTTCCATGACTTGGAACGAGTTGGAGGCTTCGGGCTTGCCCATCGTCGAACGACGCATCCAGGGCTCGGCCTTCGTATACAAGCCAAATACAACCTTTCGCTTGGCTTCGGGGGGGGAGTCTTGGCAACCTCTGGATGCCCGGACGGTGGAAGTGGAACTCTGGCGATACACCGCACCCCGTCAACAACCCCGGGTCTACCTGATGGGCATTCTGCGGGATTCGTCGTTAATGGACTGGTTGGATGGACCTTGCCTAATTTCGGTGGATGGAAACCGGGTGGGCGAACAGCAAATCCGCTGGGCCCATGCGGCAGATTCTGTGGCTTTGTCTTTGGGAATCGACGAGTTGATCCAAGTGCAATACCAGCCTGCTGCAATTTTCAAAAACCAGCGCTCTCGTTGGGATCAGTGGGTCGTCAGGCACTTCGGGTATCGTGTCGATTTGAGGAACAGTAGGCCACAAGCAGTTCGTGTTAGGGTGGAGGATCAGTACCCGGTGAGTCTCCAAAAAGACTTGGAGGTTTTGGATTTGACCGCTGAAGGCGCCCAATTTTCGGTTTCTCCTGACACCGACATACCCGGCTTGGTCCGCTGGGATTTGAACATGGAAACCCAGGCTCAACGCCGTCTTGAATGGAGTTTTAGGGTCAAACACCTCCGCAACAAGCCTGTGGTAGGGTTGTAGGCCTTTGGGCCTTATTTTTGCCCTTTCTCAACCATTTTGATCTATCCAAAACTAAATTGAGCCATGAAACATTTGGGAAATCCACCTTTGAACTTGCATTGGGAAATTAGTGGTCTGAACGGGGTACAGCGAATTTTTTGGAACTTAAGCCCCGCTGAATTGGTGGAGTCTGCTCTAGAATCAGGCGAAGGTCAGCTTTGCGATAATGGGGCTTTGGCTTCGGATACCGGGGAATTTACCGGCCGTTCACCCAAAGACCGCTTTGTGGTCAAGGATGTAATTACCGAAAATGCAGTTTGGTGGGGGGATATCAATATTCCTTTTGCTCCCGATGATTTTGATGCATTGTATGAACGTGTTGCCCAGTATTTGGATGGGAAAACCGTGTATGCAAGGGATGCCTATGCTTGTGCTGATCCATCCCATCGCTTGAATATCCGGGTGATCACCGAACTGGCTTATTCCAATCTCTTTTGTCATAATCTCTTTCTGCGTCCAACGGCTGAGGAATTAACCCAAGCCAGCGAGCCCGAATGGACCATTGTATGTGCGCCGGGTTTCCGTGCCGTGCCCGACCGGGACCATACTCGCCAACACAATTTTGCGATTTTGAATTTTACCCGCAAGGTGATTCTCATCGGCGGCACTGGCTATACTGGGGAGATGAAAAAAGGGATATTTGGCGTTCTTAATTTTGTGTTACCTCATAACAAAAAGGTGTTGTCCATGCATTGTTCCGCCAATAGCGGGGAGCAAGGGGATACCGCCTTGTTTTTTGGCTTATCGGGTACGGGTAAAACCACCTTATCGGCCGATCCCAACCGTCGTCTGATTGGGGATGACGAACACGGATGGAGCGATACCTCGGTTTTTAATTTTGAGGGAGGTTGCTACGCCAAGTGCATTAACCTGACCCCCGAAAAGGAACCCGAAATATGGAAAGCCATTCGCTTTGGATCGATTGTGGAGAATATTGTTTTCAAGGAGGGAACCCGGGTTGTGGATTACGATAACGGTTCCAAAACCGAAAACACCCGCTGCGCCTATCCCATCCATTATATCGATAACGCCATGGTGCCCTCGGTGGGTTCCCATCCCAAGCATTTGTTCTTTTTGACAGCGGATGCCTTTGGCGTATTACCTCCCATTAGTCGCCTTAACGAGGCACAGGCCATGTACCATTTCATCTCGGGGTATACCGCCAAAGTTGCAGGCACCGAGGTTGGGATCACCGAGCCCCAGACTACCTTCTCGGCCTGTTTTGGGCGGGCTTTCTTACCATTGCACCCTGGACAATATGCAACCTTGCTCGGCCAAAAAATGCAGGAACATCGCGTTCAGGTCTGGTTGGTGAATACCGGTTGGAGCGGGGGGCCTTATGGTGTTGGAAGCCGGATGAAATTAGCTTATACTCGTGCCATGATTACGGCCGCTTTGGAAGGTCAGCTAGACCATGTAGAATTTGAAACCCATCCGGTTTTTGGTATAGCCATACCCAAGTCTTGCCCTCAGGTTCCTTCCGAGATTTTGAATCCCCGACTGACTTGGTCCGATACCGCCGCCTACGACGCTAAGGCCTCGCAATTGGCCGCAGCCTTCCTCAAGAATTTTGATCAGTACCGCGATGGGGTTGATACCAAAGTACTCGAAGGTGAACCGCGTCCATAACATACGGTTATTGCCTCAAGAAATCCTACCCTTATCGAAGGGTTTCATCCAGCCATCCAAAAAAGACTTTTTGCCATAAAACTGAATTCTGGGGTTTAATCACCC
>SYHX01000009.1 GCA_005799025.1 Bacteroidota bacterium
GAAATACTTTTGGGCATCATGCCCGGAGCTGGAGGCACCCAGCGTCTTACAAGGCAGATTGGTAAAGTTTCAGCCATGGAAATGGTCCTTACCGGAAAACCCATTGGCGCAGGAAGGGCTTACGAACTCGGCCTCGTGAACAAGGTAGTCCCGGTAGAAATCTACCTTGAAGAATCTTTGAAACTCGCAGGTGAAATTGCAGAGAAAGCCCCAATTGCCGTTCGGCTTGCCAAAGAAGCCGTCCTCAAAGCCCAAGACTTTGGCCTAAGTGAAGGTTTGGAATTTGAACGTAAAAATTTCTATCTCCTTTTTGCCACCCAAGACCAAAAGGAAGGCATGGAGGCCTTTGCCAACAAACGCCCTCCGAATTTCCAAGGTCAATAAAGGTATTTTCTTGCTTCGCCTAGGATAGAGAGCAAAGTTTACATGACATGACAGGCAATTTAATTGAAAGCACCTAAAAAATTGCCTAATAACAATATTCCAAAATAGAGGAGCATACAAGCTGTATAAAAGGTAGCAGATCGCGAAGGCATAACAATGGATTTTCCATTATTTTGCCAAGCCATTATTCGTAGCATCACCCAAGCCAATACTCCCCAAGCCGCATAATTTTGGAGGGGTGCAACCACCAAATTTGACCATGGATCTCCAATCTCTGGACTTTGGCGCCAAGTCCAAAACCCTAAGGCCGTTGCTCCAGGTTCCAAGATTAAGTCCATGAAAACTACCCCCAAAGCTCCTATCCACGCACGGTTGGTTGATGGCCATACAGAATACGCAGCCCAAACCAAAATAACCCAATTTAAACCAATCAATGGAGGAACCCCCCATAGTTTGGGGCCTAACAAGCTGCCGTAAACATAGGGCCCAAAAATTAGACCTGTGGCTACGCCCAACCATTCGCTGGTAAATCCTATAATATAACACATAACAATGGCTGTCCAGGCTCCAGAGCTAATTTGATGGCGCGATGTCCACAGAACCCATAAAGCACCTGTTCCCAACACTGGAAAAGTGAATCCCACAAAAAAATCACGGGTGCTCTCGGAAAGCCCCCCTAAACCTCCTGCCACAAAAACAACAGGCCATACCCACCAAAAATTTGGAATTGACTTACCCCAATCCAATGACCGCCAAGTCGTGTTACCCTCCATTACCGGAACTGCGCTTGGAATTCCTGCGCGATCGGCCACGGGATTCTCTAAGACCATCCAGTAACCATCGGGTACTTATGTTCGCAGAATGCAAACAAATTGGAATACCTCCCCCAGGATGCACTGAACCACCACAGAAATACAAGCCGTGGATACGGGGGTGTTTGTTGGGATAACGACGAAAGGCTGAGAAAATTGAATTCGAATGTTGCCCGTACAGTGCCCCTGCATAGGTCCTGGTTGCTTTTTCGAAATGCAGAGGGGTCATGACATTTTCGTCCACAATTAAGGATTCAATATCACAGCCCAAATCCGAGGAAAGACGTTGAAGAATGGATTTCCGAGTGAATTCGTGAATTTTTTCCCAGTCTTGTTTCTGGTCACAAGGCAAATTCACCATCACAAACCAATTTTCGTGTCCAGCTGGTGCATCATCAAGCCTATGTTTAGAACTCACATACACGTACACCGTAAGGTCATGGTATGGCTGTTTTCGGGACATGCTATCAAATTCCTTACGGTATTTTTTGGAAAAGAAAATGTTATGTAAATCCAATTGAGGGAAATTTCCTTTGATGCCCCATTGAAAAACCATGGCAGACATTCCCAAACTTTTGGTGCGCATTTTGGGCTCCAACAAATCTCTAGAAAACAAATATTCCTTGGCATATGCAATATCCAAAGCTGAAACTACCCTATCAAAAGCTATTTTCTCATCCTTGACTTTAATCCCAAGGATCCTATTATGAAATACATGAAACTTATCCACTTTGGTATTTAACCGAACCTCCACCCCCAAATCGTTGATTAGCGCGGCCAAGGCGTCCCGAATCGCAATCATTCCCCCTTTGGGATAATAAGCCCCAATTCCGTATTCCACATGGTTAATCAAAGCCAAAGTCCCTGGGGCCTGGTAGGGATTAGAGCCGTTGTAGGTCGCCACACGGGAAAATATTTGGGCCGTTCGCTCCTTGTCAAAATGACTTTTGTTAAAACGATACAAACTTTGGAAGGCCCCAATAAAGGGCAAGGCAAAAACCTTAATAAGGTTAGCGACCGTCCAAAGTTCAGATCGGCGGTGAATGGACCTTTCCAAAAAAACAGGGGCAGCCAATTCGTACAACCATTTCACTCTTTTTAGGTAACGCAAGACCTTGGAGGGATCCTCGTTGAACTTATCATACAATTCCTGACTGAACTTTTCTTGGTCAACCCAAGCATCAACCCAAGCATTATGAGCATAATGGTACCTGGTAATGAGATCCAGGCGATCATAATTCATGTAATTCTGGAGGTCTTTGCCGCAATCTGCGAACAAAGCCTCCATGGTTTCTGGTAAAGTGAAAAGAGATGGGCCGCAATCAAAGCGAAATTCGCCACTCCGTCGCTCACTCAGCTTTCCACCCAACTCAGCATTGGCCTCGAAAAGCACGACACGGCAACCAGCGTAGGCTAACCGAGCTGCTGCTGCCATCCCCGCGATACCACCGCCCACCACTGCAACCCTGGCATTGATAGCAATCTTTTCTTTGGATATTGCACCCCTCTTATGCTCCGACATGGTTTAAAATTTGGAATGACCAAGAATAAAAAAGCTATATTGATTAAACCATCTGAGCAATAAACCGAGCGCGGTGACCTTAAAAAGAATGGGATTTCCAATACTTATCCGAAGATAACCTATCAAAAAATTAAAAATTCATTTTTTTATAAAATTTTGACCAATCATCGGACTCGCGTTCATTGGTTTGACCGGTCGCCACAATACTCATCCTTGATAAAAGGCGATTCAAAAAGGCCTTATCCACTTGAACATGCTCCGACAGGCCCAACCAACCCGGCATTTCAGCCTCAAGGGTTAATCTCAAAAGCCTCCACCTGGGATCAGACCCATCCCGCACAACGGCTTGATTCAAAAGGGCAGAAGCGGCCTTAGCGTTCTCCAGACGTGACAAAGGAGAGCGGCCATCACGGGCTAATAGGCCTCGGTAAGCCCCAGCAAAACCTGGATTCAATTGTTCGGACTGCCTGCCTTCTCCAAAGATCGCATTGAACTGGGACGCTGTGAAAGGACCTTGCGCCGCCTCAAAATAGGCCTCCAGCGTCATATAATCCTTCAACGGGCCTACCACCCCCAATACCCATGGAATGAACCCCACCCAAACCAGAGCTATCAGAAAAATAAAATATGTTGAAACGGACGGACTAAATGAGCACCGTTGGATTTTACCCTGCGGGAGCAATTCTACCACAAGTTCTCAAAAAAGATTTAGGTAAGCTTGTGTTGCAACACCGAATAACAAAGCAACGCCGCTTTCTCTGCATTAGAAATCCGAATGCGTTCCATGAGAATTTGCTCAGATGATGCCTGTTGTATTTTACGAAACAAATTTCTGTAAAACCGGTATGCGGTGAGTACTCCGATACGTGCCCCGCGAGGCAAACGCATGATAGCCTTATAAGCCTGATCAAAATCTTGCTGTATATCCTTCTCAATTTCTCTTTTGGAATGGATATCCAATTGAACACCAAGGTTCAGGTTAGGAAAATATGTTCGACCTCGAATCTGATAATCGTCCTTCAAGTCACGCAGAAAATTAACTTTTTGAAAAGCTGCACCCAAGGCCCTGGCACCTCCCTGCAATTCTTCGTAGAGACCCTCTTTTTCGTGACAAAAAACGCGCAAACACATTAAGCCAACTACTTCAGCTGAACCGTAGATATAGGTTTCATAAGAATCTTGGGCGTACGCAACCTGACGCAAGTCCATGGCCATACTATCCAAAAATGCATCAATTAAATCTATACCGATCTCGTATTGACGAACGGTCTGCACGAACGCATCCAATACCGGATTCAGACTAATTCCTCGTTCCAAGGCCAAATAAGTGTCCCTGCGAAATTCATCCAGCAACAACTCTTTGTCGTAATCATGGAAGGTATCCACGATTTCGTCTGCGTACCGCACAAATCCGTATATAGAATATATCGGAGCCCTGAAGGAGGGCTGAAAGGCCAAAATGCCCAGGGAAAAAGAAGTGCTGTATTTCTGGGTAATCAGCCGGGAAATGGCAAAGTTGGTATCGCGGTAAAGACTAAGCATAAAGTTCTTCGTGAAGCTAAACAAAATTCTCTGATAAAACAACCAAAAACCCTATTGGTTTGGCCATTCTTTGATCAGCTCTTTAGCGACCACTCTTCCGGAGATCAGTGATGGAGGAACACCGGGACCTGGTACCGTCAGTTGCCCACAGAAATATAAATTACCAAGGCTGCGGTGTTTGAGAGAAGGCTTGAGTATGGCTGTTTGACTTAAGGTATTGGCTAAACCGTAAGCATTACCTTTGAAAGAATGATAGTCCTTGATGAAATCGTTGTGGGCGTAGGATTTCTTGTAAACTACCCAATTTCGGATAGGATACCCAGCTAGTCGCTCAAAGCGATCCATAATCAAGGCATAATAACGCTCACGGATTTCTTCGCTGTCCTGAAGCCCGGGGGCCAATGGCACCAAAATAACAAGATTTTCCATGCCTTCCGGTGCCACCGATGGGTCTGTCTTGGAAGCAAGGGAAGTGTAAAACAAGGGCTTGGTAGGCCATTGAGGGCGGGCATAAATTTCCTCGGCATGCAACCCAAAGTCTTCATCAAAGAAGAGGGTATGATGCGTCAATCCCGGAATCGGCTGCGATAATCCAATATAAAACAACAGGCTGGATGGAGCCAAGGTCCTTTGCTCCCAGTAGCGATGGCTGTAATTACGGTGTTGAGCAGGGAGTATTTCCTGGTCAAAGTGCCGATAATCCGAACCTACCACCACCGCATCTGCGTGAAAGACACCAGCATTTGTTTCAATCGTTTTGACCAGATTGCCCTGACAACCTACCGCAAGAGCCTCCTTGCCGTACAGGATTTCGACTCCAAGTTCCTGAGCGAGGGAAACCATAGCATCGACAATTTTGCCCATGCCACCCATGGGGTACCAGGTTCCGAGACCCAGATCAGCATAATTCATCAGGCTGTACAAAGCCGGCGTTTTCTTGGGGGTAGCTCCCAGAAAAAGCACCGGAAATTCCATCATTTTGACCAGATGCGGGTGCTTGAAATGGGAACGAACATGCGAAGCCATAGAACGAAAAACATCCATTCTCAAAACATCCCAAAGCAACTTAGGGCTTAGAAACTCGGTGATGGATCTGCCCGGCTTAAAAACCAAATCCTTGACACCAACTTCGTATTTGTAGGCAGCCTGTTTCAAAAAGGACCGAAGCCTGAGCGCAGCTCCCTTTTCGTAGGATTCAAAGAGGTCCTCCAAAGCCTTGGCATCAGCGGGAACAACCAATTGATCACCAGGTCCATACACAATGGTGTATGCAGGATCCAATCGAACCAAATCGTAGTAATCGGATACCTTCTTGCCGAAGAGTGCAAAAAAATCTTCAAAAACATCTGGCATCCAATACCACGAGGGCCCCATATCAAAGCGGAATCCCTCAGCCTCCATGACCCTTGCTCTTCCACCAGGCTCCTGATTTTTTTCTAATATTTGGACACGATATCCATTGGAGGCCAGAACACAAGCTGCGGAGAGACCAGCGAAACCGGACCCTATAACAATTATTTTAGAATCTGAGGGCATTGGGCAAAATCATGCAGAATCACGCTGCATTCAGCCCATAAAGGTCACCATAAACCGACAATTTGCGCTTCAACGCTTTGCGCGCGAGATGAATTCGTGTTTTGACCGTACCGATTGGAATGCCAAATTGGTCAGCGATATCTTGGTATTTGTGCCCACGGAAATTAAGCATAAACGCCTCCCTTAATTCAAAGGGCAATACAGCTATCGCAGCATTTAAATCTTCCATGACTATCCTTGACTCGGCTTGGTTAGGAATATGCTGACTGGGTTGATTAATATAATAGTCTTGCTCGGTATGGTCCGAGAAGGTATTGCGCTTGACCTTACGTCGGTAATTGTTGATGAAGGTATTCTTCATGATGGTATAAAGCCATCCCTTTAAATTGGTATCAGGAGCAAATCGATCCCGATTTGAGAAAGCCTTGAGATAGGTTTCTTGCAACAAATCATGGGCATCATCTCTGTTTTGGGTCAAAAACAAAGCATAACCTTTGAGCGCGAGTGCATGAGCAGCAACTTGATCGGTGAAGGAATTTTCCATTTGTTTAACCTTTTGAGTGAATCGTTAAACAAAAGTAGGTGTGAATTTGGTATTTCCAAATTATTGTGGAACTTTTTTTCAAAAAAGTTAAACAGAGTGATGATTTAGTTCAAAAAGTGCGAGAAAAACGCTTTTTATTATGCTAGGACTACATGCCAGAACCCATCAAGGTTTCCAAATGAGTCCACGGCAATTGGTAAGTCTCCCCCAAATGCCTCTGGGTAAGTTGCCCTTGATGACAATAAACTCCAGCCCTCAAGCCCTGTTCCAGCCAAAGTAAGGCTTCCGCTCCGCCCCGCTGACCCGCTTCCAACAATATTGGGGTCAAAATATTGCTGAGTGATTCGGAAGCTGTTTGCGAAACCCGTGATGGGATATTAGGAACCCCGTAGTGCACCACGCCATGTTGCTCAAAGACCGGTTGGGTATGATTGGTTAGCCTGGAAGTCTCAAAACAGCCCCCCTGATCGATGCTCACATCCACAATGACGGCACCAGCCTTCATACCCATCACCATGGCTTCGGTAACCACCATGGGGGTCCTGCCATTCTGCGCTCTCATGGCTCCGACGACCACATCGGCCGTAGAAAGTTGACTTGCAAGAACCGAAGGGTGAATCACAGACGTGTAGACCGGCCTGCCCAAGAGCAAATGCAAGCGCCTCAGTCGTCGAATGGAATTGTCAAACAAGGCCACTTCGCTACCCAAACCCAAAGCGGCTTTGGCCGCATGCTCAGCAACCGTACCCGCCCCCAAAATGACCACTCTCGTTGGAGGAACCCCTATGACTGAACCCAGCAATCTGCCTCGTCCCTGGAATTGATTACTCATGTATTCCGAAGCAATCAGTATGGCCATAGTGCCAGCGATTTCACTCATCGAGCGAACCACAGGCTGGAAACCACTGCGGTCCGTAAGGTACTCGTAAGCTATGCCGGTGATTCTTCGCCCAATAATTTCCTTAAGGTCACTGGATCTCATGCTGGGCAAATGCAGCGCTGAGAAGACCATTTGTCCCTGACGCAAATATTGCAATTCCTCCGAAGGTACAGGCCCAACCTTTACCACCAAAGGGCATTGGTAAACTTCCGCGGGACCATCGACAAGGAAAGCTCCAGCTTCAGCATAATCCTTATCGGTAAAAAAGCTATGGGTGCCCGCATCCCTTTCTACTATTACTTCATGACCATTGTGCACTAACAAGGCCACACCTTGGGGGGTGATAGCCACCCGATTTTCTTGAAAACCCCGCTCGCACGGAATTCCAATTTTCAACCCAACTTGTTTGCGATCAACTTTAATTCGGGCAACCAAAGGGGCAGCTTGGACCATGGGTCTAAAGGGGGTTAATGAACGAATATAACCACAAAATTGCCTCCACGATCAACAAATTATGACAACCATCCTACAAAGCGCAACCGACGTTGATTGGGTAAGTTTGACGCATTGAGGTTTGAAGCCCCTAACTCCAGCTCGAATTGGGCCATGCCTTCGGGCATGTAGTTTAGGGCCTTTTCGGGCCATTCCACCCACAACCAAGCCACCCCAGCCAAGAGCATTTCAGGATCAAGGGCGAGCCATTCACGGGCATCACGCAACCGAAACAGATCAGCATGCACTACCTGTTCGCCTTCCGAAGTCATGTAATGTTGGACCAGGCTGAACGTAGGTGAGGTTGGCAAAGGATTACATCCCAAATACTTACCCATTGCACGAATCAAGGTTGTTTTGCCGCTCCCCATGGGCCCACTCAAAGAAAGGGCAAGGGATCCTTGCAAACGGCTTGGCCTCAGGCTCTGTTCTTTCTTCATCCAAGCAAGCAGTTCAATCGCTGCAACCTCCACTTCCTCCAGGCCAAAGATCAAATCAAACATGGGGAGGCATGAACCGCAATCCTCGAGAGGAGAAGCGAAGAAATTTTCTAAATAAATTAACCAGCCAAAGCGGCTGCTCCTCCAACAATTTCGGTGATTTCGGTGGTAATAGCCGCCTGACGAGCGCGATTGTACTGCAAGCGAAGTTCTCTTAACAAATCTCCTGCATTTTCCGTTGCCTTGTCCATAGCGGTCATACGGGCTCCGTGCTCGGATGCTTGGGTATCCAGCATGGCTTTGTGTAGCTCTATAGCCAGCGAAAACGGCAACAAATCCCGAACAATTACTTCCCGACCCGGCTCATACAAATAATCAGCATTGGATTCCTGACGAACCGAGGACGAGGCAGACCCACCTTCGGGCTCGGCTTGAAGCGGAAGCCATGGCATTACCTTGAAATACTGGACAACGGGGTTCTTGGATTCGCTGTAAATCACAACCACTTTGTCATACCCCCCACCCACAAAAGCCTTGCTGATATCTTCCGCCATTTCGGCCGTTGCCTGGTAACGTATTTTGACCATCAAATCCTTAAATCGCAAATCCTTGGTCAAATCGGAACGTTTAAAAAAGTCAGCCCCTTTACGACCAACTGGAATAAGAGTGGCTTGTTGATCCGAAGGTAAATCTTGGATATATCGACGAGCGGTCTTGATCAAATTGCTGTTAAATCCCCCACACAATCCCTTATCAGAGGTTAACAAAATCACCCCAACTCGCTTGACATCGCGAACCTGTGTCAAAGGCATTTCGGTATCCGTTCCTTCAAGACCAGCAATCAAACGGCCAACGATGTTTTGAAGGCCCTCCGCATAGGGACGAATTTGTTGAATTGCCCCCTGGGCTCTCCTCAATTTGGAGGCCGAAACCATTTTCATGGCTTTGGTAATCTGCTGGGTGGAGATGACCGAGCCGATTCGTACCCTGACTTCTTTGAGATTGGCCATGCTGGGTTAGACTAATCTGGATTAAGCTTTGTACCGAGCAACCAGTTGCTTGGCCGTGGAGGATAAGACGTCCGTTAAACTGTCTTCAAACTTGCCGCCTTTAAGTGCTTCCAAAACTTCCGGGTGGTTGGCGCGCAGTGTAGCCAGAAAATCAGCTTCAAACTCGCGGACCTTGGCCATAGGGACCTCCATTAGAAGGCCTTTGGTTCCCAAATAAATAATCGCAATCTGATCTTCGACCCTAAACGGAGAGTACTGAGGCTGCTTTAGAATTTCGACGTTCCGAGCACCTTTGTCCAAAACCGCTTTGGTAGCGGCATCCAAGTCTGAACCAAATTTGGAGAAGGCCTCCAATTCACGGTACTGGGCCTGATCCAACTTAAGGGTTCCGGCAACCTTCTTCATGGACTTGATTTGAGCATTACCCCCTACCCTGGACACCGAAATACCCACGTTAATGGCGGGACGGACACCAGAATTGAATAGATTGGACTCCAAGAAGATTTGACCATCCGTGATTGAGATAACATTGGTCGGAATATAAGCGGATACATCACCCGCCTGTGTTTCGATGATTGGAAGGGCGGTTAAGGAACCGCCACCTTTGACTTTGCCTTTGAGTGAATCGGGCAGGTCATTCATTTGGGCGATAATCTCGTCGTTGTAGTTCAACTTACAAGCCCTTTCCAAAAGACGTGAGTGAAGGTAAAAAACGTCACCGGGGTAGGCCTCGCGTCCAGGAGGACGACGGAGCAACAGGGATACTTCCCGATAAGCTACCGCCTGCTTGGAAAGATCATCGTACACAATCAAGGCAGGATTACCCAAGTCCCTGAAATATTCCCCTATCGCAGCACCGGCCATCGGCGCGTAGAACTGAAGGGGTGCAGGATCCGAAGCGAAGGCCGCAACCACAATGGTGTAGGGCATTGCCCCGTTATTCTCCAGCGTTTTCACAATATTGGCCACCGTAGAGGCCTTCTGACCAACGGCAACGTAGATGCAAAATACCGGCTTACCAGCCTCGTAAAATTCTTTTTGGTTGATGATGGTGTCAATCGCAATGGCCGTTTTACCGGTTTGA
>SYHX01000057.1 GCA_005799025.1 Bacteroidota bacterium
CCTGTTCAAGAGCAACATGGGCCTGTTCAAGAGCAACATGGCCCCGATTCGCCTAGACCTGAGGAACCAAGCCACCAAGAGCCTGCCTTGCCCAGGGATTCCATGGTCGAAGCAATGCTGCGCATTCAATTGGCGGAAGCTTACCGGGCGCGCTATTATGTGCTCAACGCAGGGGCTGCGGCTGAACCTCCTTTGATGGATTCGCTGTATGCCAGGGCCTTGGCAACGATGGGGATAAGTCCGGCACGTTACGAGTCGAATTACCGTAAAATACTCGATCATGATCCGGTACAATTACAGGCATTATACGACTCATGTGAATCCATGCTCCAACGTCGATTGATTGGATTACGATGAGGCAAGTTGATGAGAACCAACCATCGGTTGGTTTCAACTTATTTCCGGAATCGGCTCTATCCACTCTAGAGCTTGACTGGATAGGCCAACAAGTTACCGATCGTTGCGCTACGGGAGGTGGACAGTCCTTGTTGGAAACGTGGATGATTCCTTTGACCGAAGAACGTGAATGGATGAAGCGGCGACAGGCCTACCAGGAATGTTACGGTTGGTTAAAGCGTGGGGCGGCCTGGCCATCCCTGCATTGGGAGGTTATGGATACGATGTGGCCTTATTTGGCTACGGAAGGGTATGTATTGGATGAGGACCAAACAGCACATTTATGGCCTGCGGTACGCACCGCCTTGGGGATACTTCAATTTACAGAGAAACATGCCGATGCTCTGCCGACACTGCGCGCCGAGGTTCGGTCTTTGCCTAGTCCAGAGCCTGCTTACCTCGCGATGGTGGAGGTCTTGGGCCAGGACGGTCGCTTGTCTCCTCAGGCCAGTCCTACCTTGGCAAGATTGACTGTGCAATTGCATCGCAAACAGCAGGAAGTTCGTGAATGGATGGATACTTTCCTACGCAGGGCGAGGGAATCTGGATGGGCGACGGATTTGGGAATTACCCTTCGTGATGATCGTTATGTTTTGATTCTCAACGCTGAAGGTCGAAAACAAGTGGAGGGAATCGTCCACGATGTATCTGCCTCAGGCCAGCATTTCTATGTAGAACCTGCCCAGGCTTCTTTTTTGAACAATGATCTTAGGGAATGTGAGTGGGCGATACGCCGTGAAAAGTATCGTTTGCTTGCGCAGCTAAGTGATCAGCTTAGACCGCATGCGGATGGGGTACGATATTGGTCTTCTTTGGTGTATCAATGGGATGTACTTCAAGCGGTATGCTCATGGTCCCTTCAATTTCCTGACACAAATTTTCCTCGTTTGGAAGCAGGGATTCAGGATTGGATCTCGGCGTACCACCCTTTGTTATGGCTGGAAGGTCAGGCCAAAGGAGCCAAGATTTTGCCGTATTCCTGGCGTTTGAGCCCCGAGAAGCGTATAATGGTCGTTTCAGGTCCTAATGCGGGTGGTAAATCCGTCTTTCTCAAAACCGTAGGCCTTTTGCAAATCCTCTTCCAATGCGGGTGGCCTCTGCCTTGCGATGCTTCGAGCGCATCGTTCCTGATGCAAGGCGTGGTCCTTGGTATGGGGGATAGGCAGGATCTGCACCAGGATTTGTCCACCTACGCGGCGCATTTGCAATTGATGGCCCATGCCCTGAAGGTTGCAGGTTCCGATCACCTGATTCTCTTGGATGAGTTCGGGGCGGGAACCGATCCAGCGATGGGTGGGCCCTTGGCTGAGGCCATTTTGGAGCCATGGCTTCGTGAAGGGCCTAGAGTGTTACTCAATACGCATTACGGCAACCTCAAACGCCTTGCTTCGCAGTGGCCTACCGTGCAAGATGCTCGTATGGGCTTTGATACCACTACCTTGAAACCAACCTATCAACTTCTAGTTGGTGCCCCGGGTTCATCGTACGCGATGGAACTTGCACGGCGAGCAGGCTTGCCGGACACGATCTTGGTCAGAGCTTCCGAATTGACCAATTCCACTGAACTCCAAAGCGAGACTTTACTTGTGGAATGGATGGACCAAAAGCAAAAGGCCGAGGAATTGCTCAAACTCAGTCAATACAAGGAAGAGCTCTTGGATAAGCTTCTCCGTAAGCAGGAATATGCTGATCAAGAGGCGATTACCAAGCGAGAAGAACAATGGCAAACCCTACGCAACAAAGGTCGTAGGTTACTCGAGGAGCAACGCAGAGAAATGGGATTTGTGTTGCAACAATTCAAGGCGGATTTGGAAGAATTACGCCAGGATCTCAGGAGTGTCAGCCCCGTAAACGCGCCTGGTGCGGCATGGAACAAGGCATTGCGTGCCCTGGAGCAGGGCGCACTGCAATTCCAGGGTTTGGAAGATAAGCTGCCGGAATCGACTACGTCGATCAATTCTCCCCAAATGGTCGGTCAAAGCCCAAACCCCACTGAACACCATAGGTTGACTTTTGCAGTAGGTCAATTGGTTAAATTCAAAGACGGTCAACTTCGCGGAGAAGTCCTTTCTAGTGATAGCAAGGAAACGGAATGGATGGTGGAATCCGTGCGGATGCGTACCGAAACCGCCCGCTTAATTCCTGCTTCGCCTTTTGGTGGAAGCATGACCAAACCCGTTTCCAAAGGGCAAGCTACGGTGGAAGCAAGGGCCCGCAAGGATTTTGATGCGGGTCCTCTACCAAATCAGGTGGTGGATCTGCGTGGTTTACGCATGCATGAATGGGAATTGACTTTGCAGCAACGTCTGGACAAGGCCGTTGTGGCTGGAGAAGACCGCATTTATGTGCTTCACGGGAAGGGCACTGGGGCTCTGCGTCAAGGAGTCCGTGATTACCTCAAGCGTCAGCGGCATGTCCAAGGTCTGCAAGACGCACCTCTCGAGGCCGGAGGATCCGGGTGGACCTGGGTGGACTTGGGCTGAATGCGCTTCGTATTTTTGAGATTCAACGTGGACCTTAAACTCTAATCCTGTGAACAAAATTTATGCAGATGCCGATGCGGCGGTTGCCGACATCCGAGACGGGGCAACCCTGATGCTTGGGGGCTTTGGTCTGTGTGGAATTCCCGAGCATTGCATTGCCGCGTTGGTGCGCAAAGGGGTCCGGGATTTGACCTGCATTTCCAACAATGCCGGGGTGGATGACTTTGGGATAGGGTTGATGCTCAAGGGGCGTCAGGTTCGCAAAATGATTTCCAGTTACGTGGGTGAAAACGCCGAATTCGAAAGGCAGCTTCTGTCCGGAGAACTTGAAGTGGAGTTGATTCCTCAGGGAACACTGGCCTCGCGTTGCATGGCCGCTGGATACGGCATGCCTGCCATTTATACCCCCGCCGGGGTTGGCACGGAAGTGGCCGAAGGTAAGGAATGCAGGGAATTCGGTGGCAAAACTTATTTGTTAGAGATGGCCTTTGATGCTGATTTTGCGCTGGTCAAAGCGTGGAAAGCTGACCGAATGGGTAATTTAGTCTTCAAGGCTACGGCCCGCAATTTCAATCCTTTGATGGCAATGGCCGGCAAAATCACCGTTGCTGAGGTGGAGGAGTTGGTGGAACCGGGTGAATTGGATCCTAACACTATACATGTTCCAGGGATTTATGTGCAACGACTTGTGGTGGGGACCCATTTCGAAAAGCGTATTGAGCAGCGAACTGTCCGGACCCCTCTTCCCTGATTTTCGAGACAAAGCGTATTGATTTCTCCTCCAAACATACACTAAGGATTTACACTCATGTTGGACAAAAACGGCATCGCTCGCACCATTGCCCGCGAATTAAAAGACGGGTACTATGTCAACCTTGGCATAGGCATTCCAACTCTTGTGGCCAATTTCATTCCAGAAGGGATGGAGGTGCAATTGCAATCGGAAAACGGCCTGCTGGGTATGGGGCCATTTCCTTGGGAAGGTTCTGAAGATCCGGATTTAATCAATGCAGGCAAGCAGACGATCACCACCTTGCCCGGCTCTTCTTTTTTTGATTCGGCCATGAGTTTTGGGATGATTCGCTCCGGTAAAGTGGACCTCACGGTGCTGGGGGCCATGGAAGTTGCACAGAATGGGGATATCGCCAATTGGAAAATACCCGGCAAAATGGTTAAAGGGATGGGAGGGGCCATGGACCTTGTGGCATCGGCCAGGAATATCGTGGTGGCCATGCAGCATGTCAACAAGGCTGGTGAGTCCAAGCTGCTACCACGATGCACCTTACC
This sequence comes from Bacteroidota bacterium, assembly GCA_005799025.1. Classification (GTDB taxonomy): domain Bacteria; phylum Bacteroidota; class Bacteroidia; order UBA7662; family UBA7662; genus SYHX01. The sequence continues at coordinate 4,167 of SYHX01000057.1, forward strand.
CATCACTGGATTGGCATGCGTTCGCAAGGTGGTGACCGAGTTGGGTGTATTTGGCTTTGAACAAGAGGGTTTTGTGCTCTTGGAGCGTGCCCCGGGGGTTAGTTGTGATTATATACGGGACAAGACCTGGGGGCATTTGAGCAGTACTGGTTATGAGCTTGAAATTCAATGGATATGAGCGAATTCAAGCTGCGGATGGCTTATCCATCGGATGTTTTGGTGATCCATTCCCTGATCGCTGAATTGGCGGAATTCGAGAAGGAACCCAAGGCCTTTGTGCTCACTCCCGAAGATTTGTTGCAACATGGATTTGAACAAAGTCCCCCTATGTTTGAAGTGGTTTTGGCGGAATCTGCGGTGGACGGGATTATGGGAATGGCTATGGTGTACACTAAGTATTCTTCATGGCGCGGGCCTTGCCTTTTTTTGGAAGATTTGGTGGTTCGCCAAGCTCATCGCCGCAAGGGGGTGGGTCGGCTTTTGGCCGAGGAGGTATTTCGCTTGGCCGCTGACCGTCAAATGGACCGGGTGGAATGGATGGTCTTGGATTGGAATGAAGCAGCCCATGCTTTTTATACGGCGTTGGGTGCGGATCAGCTACGGAATTGGTGGCCTTATCGCTTAAGTGGTCCAAACCTTCAACGGTATCAATCCTCTTAAATTCGTACCATGCGCGTTTTCAAATTTGGGGGTGCATCGGTCCAGGATGCGGAAGGCATTGCGAGGGTTCATCGTTTGCTCTGCACCTATGGTGATGGACCTCTATGGATTGTGGTATCGGCGATGGGCAAAACCACCAATCAACTAGAGACCTTGGTTCAGGCGGTTCACCGTGATCAGTGGCCGCAGGCCATGGAAATTCTAGGTCAACTGTACGAAGCGCACGAAGCACGAATTGTCCCGCTTTCATCCAATCTTGCGGATCAAAGTCGCATCTTGGGTGTTTTGGAACAATGGATCTCTAAACTAAGGGCGGACCTTGAGCGTATGAGGGATGAGCGAGTTCCGTATAATTGTTTGTACGATCAAATTGTGGTTTATGGCGAATTGATTTCGACGGCCCTGATTTCTGCTTATTTTGAACTTCAAGGCTTCTCCCACGCTTGGGTGGATGCAGGCGATTTGCTGGTGACCGATGCTACTTGGCGAGATGCGAGAATTCATTGGGAGGAGACGGTTTCGAAGGTCAAAGCCTGTCAGGAGTCGCAATGCAATATTTCTCTGAGGAGTTCCGGGACCTGCGTGCTGACCCAGGGTTTTCTGGGTCAAGATGCGGTAAGTGGATTACGAACGACCTTGGGCCGAGAGGGCTCGGATTTCACGGCTTCGGTACTGGCCTATGCGCTTGATGCCCAGGAAGTCTGTGTTTGGAAGGATGTGGTGGGGGTGATGGATGCCGATCCCCGCTTATTTCCCATGGCGAGGATACTTCCTTCATTGACCTACCGCGAGGCGGTGGAAATGACCTATTACGGGGCCTCGGTGATACACCCACGGACCATACAGCCTTTGCAGAACAAAGGCATTCCCCTCCGTGTTCGTTCCTTTCTAAATCCCGAACAGGGTGGTACCGTCATTGGGGAACTTAAGGACCAGGGGCATTTCTCACCTTGCGTGATTGTCAAGAAAAATCAATGTTTGCTGGAACTGGTTTCGAAGGATTTCTCATTCGTAGGAGAGGAAGGTTTGGCTATGATTTACAAGGCCTTGTACGATCAAGGCCTCAAAGCAAATCTGGCCCGCCACACGGCGGTATCGTTCAGCCTCTGCGTGGACAACGACCCCTACAAGCGCCTTCCTGTTCAGGAAATCCTCCTAACAAATTTTGGCATAAAGGTGACCGAAGGCCTGTCCCTATGGACCTTGATGCATCAATCCGACAAGATGCGTAGCGGCTTACTTTCCGGTAAACAAATTTTGTTTGAACAACACTTGGGCAATGTCTACCAATACGTGGTAGTGGATTAATCAATAAACCTCCAACCTTGACGCATTCTCCCATGAAAACATTGATTTTATCAATTTTAATTTTGCTTCAGGTTTTGGCCAGGGTCTACGCGCAGGGTTTGATAACGGAGCAGCAGAACCGACCACCGCGCTGTGGTCATTCACGGTTAATCGAGCAAATGCAAAGGGATAGCATATCCTACAAGCTATATCAGGAGCATCGTCTGAGGAGGAGTGGGGGAATGACGAGCAATGGCGTTACCCCGGAAACGTCCGATTCCTTGATCCGTATTCCGGTTGTTTTCCACGTGATGCACAGGCCTGAGGACACGGTAATTGGCCAGGGATCCAATATTTCGGATGAACAAATCCAAGCCCAGATGCTGGCGCTGAATTATGATTTTCGACGCAAGTCCGGGACCAGGGGCTTCAATACGCATCCAGCGGGCGCAGATACCCGCATTGAATTGGTGTTGGCAGGTCGTGATCCTTCTGGCGCCTCGCACAAAGGCATCATCAGAGCACCGTATGCCTTGTCGAATGCCCATCCTTATGGTTCCATAGGCCTCAAGGACTTGTCACGATGGCCAGCCGATCGCTACTTGAACATTTGGGTGGTTGGGCAAATTACGCTGGGTATTTTGGGTTATTCGTATTTACCGGCGATGCTCGTTGGGGATCCGGACGTGTTGCGCAAAGACGGCATCGTCCTCGGGTCAAGGATGGTGGGTTCGGTGGATTTCAAACCCGGAGGTAAGGCCCTTAATCTTCACGAAATCTATGCCTACGGGAGGACATTGACCCACGAAATGGGTCATTACCTGGACCTCTACCATACCTGGGGTGATGGGGATTGTTCGGTGGATGATGATGTAGAAGACACCCCCAATTGCAGTGGGCAATTGTTTGGTTGCCCTACGACAGCCCCCTTGGATTGCCCACCTGCGCCCCCTCGCATGATTGCCAATTATATGGACTATACCGATGATCGTTGCATGAATATCTTTACGGCTGGTCAAAAGGCGAGAATGCGGGTAAGCCTTACGTCTATGTACCCTTGGCGTGCCTCTTTGACATCCCAATCAAACCTTTTGGCGACAGGATGTGCTGATAGCACCATGCCACGGGTAGGGACTTTGCTTCGTTTGGAATCGGATACCAATGTTAGGGTCAATGACACCCTCGGTCTAGTGGAGTGGATTCGTGTTGTGGATGTCAACGGTTTGGGCAAAGACTCGGTAGGTTTGATTCTGCAACCTGATGTTACAGACCTTGGGGGCCTTAAGGTCCTGACCTCGAATCCGGCGTCAGATGCCTTTGGGTATGTGCGCTTTCGCGCTTTGTCCGGTCCTAGGCCGGCTTGGAACCGCATGTATGCGACCCTCGCCAACCCTTCCGTTGGAGCGGGGTCACCAAGTCCATCCTTGCTGCTCGAATGGTTAAGTCAATCGGAAACCTCGCTGTATCCCAATCCCTTCACGGATGCGCTGTACTTGCATTGGCAGGGCCGTGATTCCGTTTCTTTTCAATGGACGCTTCTTGATATGACGGGTCGCAGCGTACAAGAAGGTCGCTACCAAGGTCCTGCCTTCTGGTCACCGGATGTTCGCTGTTGGCGACCTCAAGCCTACCTGCTTCGTTTGGAATGGCCCAGCGGTGAGGTGGAGCATCGTCGGATGATTAAACGATAGGTCATAATATTTTGCGAAATTTCTTAAAAACTAATTTTCTAATTTTGCTTTTGTTAACACATTTGTTCAATTATACCAATGGCCCAGTCTTCTCATCCGCCTTTTCATCAAATTTGAAAGGTCCGCAATAATTGCGTCATTGTTCCATTACCAGCTGCCTTCGTGAATCAATCAACGGTAAGTGTAAATGTGGAAGAATTGAGTACGTTTAGTGTAGCTGCTAGTACCCAAGAGCCATACAGTCCTTTGGAGGATGCGGTCAATGACCCCCTTTTTTGGCTGATTTGGAAGAAATAAAAAATGACTTTGACCTGATTTAGGAATTGGTTATGCTTTCATTCAAGTGGACAATTACAGAGCAGAATTGGACCTGGTTTTAGGCTCAGAAATTGGTAAGGCGAGGCCCGTTTTGGTGATTAGTGAAAATTACGTCAATCAGTTGCTAAACGCAGTTAATGTTATTCCAATAACTTCAAGAAAAAACGGTCGTAAATTATATAGAAACGAGGCGCTTATTCCGCATTCGCGCTTTGGCCTTGAAAATGAATCCATCTTACTTTGTCACCAAATTCGAACAATTGATAAAGTTAGACTTTCGAGAGTATATGGTAATGTATTCGATCCTCACGTCAGAAAGCAAATTATGGATGCCCTGTGTTTTCAGTTTGGTATTATTAGGTGAAATAAAAATTGGCTGAATTTTCAATGATAACAAAAAGCCCGGACGAGCCGGGCTTTTTGGAACATTCAACAAAGATTGGACTAGCCTTAGTTGGCGGCTGCGCTCAATTTGATTTTGAGGTCCACGATGTCGTTGATGAACTTGTCGCCAAGGGTCTTAAAGATGTTTTTGGAACCGTATACGACACCCCATTGAGTGCGGTCAATGCTGAGTGCACATTCGGCGGTGCAATTTCCGTCGGCAATGGCCACTTTGGCGGGGAAACTTACCCCTTTGGTCGCTCCTTTGAGGGTCAGGTTCCCGGCGATGGTGTGGGTATTGCCCAACGAATCTGGTGTTGCCAAGGCAGTTACTGTAGAGATTACAAATTTGGCTGTGGGGAATGAATCGGTCTGGAAAAAGTCTCCACCCTTAAGGTGACCGGCCAGGTCGGCATTTTGCTCGGCATCGCTGATATCAAGAACAGTTAGGCTGTTCATGTCGATAGTAAACTCACCTGCCGAAATGGTATTGTTTTCAACTAAAAGCTGTCCTTTGCTGACGTTAAAGGTGCCGTTGTGCTTGCCCGCTGGTTTGGAACCAGTCCATTCTACGATCCCTGAAGTAACCGCTAAGATGTCTGCGCCTTGACCGGCTTGGCCTTCAGTCATGGGGTCGGTGGTCTTGGAAGAGTTGTTGTTGCAGGCGCTAAGACCCAAGGTGAGGGCTCCGGCTACGATGAGGATGAAGTTTTTGAACATGTCGATTTGGTTTGGAAGTGGATAAATTGATTATTTGAAACGCAAAAATATGGAATTTGTTCACCTAGGTTAATGCTGGTGCAAGATTTCTTTCTTAACCAATGACCGATTTACAATCCACGTACAGCCTGAAATGATCCAATTTTCTTCCTAATTTCGAGAGATTAAACTGGCGATGTACCCCCTCAAGACCGGCGAGAATTCTTGGCAAACGCTAGATGCCCACCCAATATATCGCAATCCTTGGATTGCATTGACGGAGTATAAGGTTCTTCGCCCGGATGGGCAGCCCGGGATTTACGGGGTAGTCGCTTTCGCCAACCAAGCCATCGGAATCGTAGCGATGGACACAGAAGGGCGCATAGCCTTGGTGGGTCAATGGCGTTTCCCGCTGAGGGCTTATTCCTGGGAAATTCCGGAAGGTGGAGGCCCTGTGGGGACAGATCCCTTGGAGGCTGCACGTCGGGAACTCGAAGAAGAAACCGGATTACGAGCCGAATCATGGGAACCTTTGTTGCGGATGCACCTTTCGAATTCGGTGACGGACGAAGAAGCCCTCATCTTTGTGGCGACCGGCCTCACCCAGGGCAAGGCCAAGCCCGAGGGTACGGAGGACCTGAGCATGGCTTGGGTTACCTTGGAGGAGGCGCTGGAGCTTATCCAAGAGGGTCGCATTACCGATGCGATGAGTGTTGCCGCTTTGCAGGCTTTGGCGCTACGACTATTAAGAAAATAATCCAAAATGAAACCCACCTATAAGATTTTGACCCACAGCCTTCTCGCAATGACCGCCCTGCTCTGGGTCTGGGGTATGGATGCACAGGGCACAGGGAGGCCTCGTAACATTATCATGATTATAGGGGATGGAATGGGGCATACCCAAGTATCAGCGGCTTATTTGCACCAGACGCAGGGCTCGAGTGACCGTACTTGGAATATGGGGCGTTTCACGCATTATGGTTATTCGGTCACCACCTCATCGGATGCCTTGATTACCGATTCCGGGGCCAGCGCAACGGCCCTGAGTACCGGACGCAAAACCTACAACGGGGCAGTGGGCGTGGGCCCCGACTCCTTGCCTCTGATGACCATCCTGGAGAAGGCGGCGGCAACGGGTCGACGAACGGGGATGCTGGTCACCTGCGAAGTCACCCATGCCACTCCTGCATCTTACGCGGCGCATCGTATCGACAGGGATCTCTACGAGGATATCGCATTGGATTTGAGCCGTGCCCCTTTGGACTGGTTGGTGGGAGGTGGCCGAAATCATTTTGTGGCCAGGCAGGATCAACGGAATTTGTTGGAAGAGATGCGCAAGGAAAGGGGCTTCAAGGTCGTGGATCGATCGGAGAACTTGCTCAAGGCGCCCTCGGCTCCCGCCAAACAACATGTTGTCGCCTTGATTTGGGACGGACCCGCGCCTCGGATTAGCGAAGGCAGGGATCCTGGCCTCATGGCCGCCCTCACAGCCCGGGCCTGCCAAGACTTGGACCGGACTGCATCCTTTTCTGCCCTTGACTCAGGTTTCTTCCTAATGATAGAGGGCTCCCAAATTGACTGGGGAGGTCATGCCAACGACGGGGATTATGTGCTGACAGAAACCCTGGACTTGGACCGGGTGGTCGGTGCCGCCTTGGACTTTGCTCGCCAAGACGGTAATACCCTGGTGGTTTTGACAGCCGATCATGAGACCGGGGGAATGGCTATCAACAGCGGTACGCGGGATGCCCAGACCATGAGTTTGGCCTTTACCACCAAGAAGCATACTGCAGCCTTGGTTCCTGTGATGGCTTACGGGCCAGGGGCTGAAGCTATGAGCGCCATGATAGACAATACGGAAATCTACAAGCGTCTTTGTCGCTTGTGGTCCTTGGAGCCTTAGAGAAGGGTTAACAAGGTTTCGGAGGGGTTCTCGGCAACAATAGCACCCTTTTCGTTATGCGTTAGGCCGGCCATGGCGAATTGGGGGTCATGTTCAAAGAATAGAGACCAATTTTCGCGCAGGGCTTGTTCAAGGATTTCGGATTTTTCGGTGAGGGTCTGTAATGGTCTTACATCGTAGGCCATCACCCAAGGCAGGGGCAGATGAGCGATGGACGGTAGCAAATCAGCACAATACAGTAAGGGTTTGCCCCCCAAGTCCAGGATGGGAAGCATCATTCCTTCGGTATGCCCGTACACGTGAAGGCAAGGCAATCCTGCGGCATTTTGGCCGTCGGCGACCTCTTGCAATTGGCCCGATTGCATCAAGGGCGCGATGTTCTCGAGCAGAAAGGAGGCCTTCTCGCGGGCGTTAGGCTTGGGATAAGCCCATTGCAATTGCCTACCGGAGACCCAATAGGTCGCTTGTGGGAAAACCACCCGAATTTCCTCCCCGGTTCCAAAGCGTTCGGTTGCCCCGCCGCAATGATCAAAGTGCAGATGGGTAAGGATGACATCGGTGATTTGATCGCTGCGCCAGCCTGCTGCTTGGACGGCATCGGCGATGGAAACCTGCTCCGTAAGGCCGTAATGGGAGAGGAATTTCGAGTTTTGTTTATTGCCTAATCCACAATCAATGACAACTTTGCGTTCGTTTACTTCGACCAATAAGCAGCGCATAGCCCAGGTACACAGGTTATGTGCATCAGGGGGATTCAACCCGGCCCATAGGCTCTGTGGAACTACCCCGAACATGGCCCCGCCGTCCAATTTGAAGAACCCGGTATGTAAAATTTGTAGTTTCATGGAAAAGTCGCCGTGTTTTCAAAATACCCCTGCCAAGGATTTCGTACTTTTGTAGGCTATGACAAAGTTAAAGCCTGGAGATAAGATTCATTTGATTGCCATAGGAGGTGCGGTGATGCACAACCTGGCCTTGGATCTGCAAGTTGCGGGATACCTCGTCACGGGCTCGGATGATCGGATTGATGAGCCGGCACGAGGTCGATTGGATGTGGCGGGGCTGATGCCGGATCGTCTTGGTTGGGATTCTGCGAGAATCACCGAGGATTTGAATCTTGTGGTGCTGGGGATGCATGCGCTTTCCGACAATCCCGAATTGCTCAAAGCCTTGGACCTCGGGTTGACCATCTATTCTTTTCCGGAATTGGTAGGCGACTTGACAGCTCAACAACAACGGCTTGTAGTGGCCGGATCCCATGGCAAAACCACCATTACCTCCATGGTAATGCACGTGTTACGGTTTCATCGTCGGCCTTTTGATTACCTTGTGGGTTCGGTCATGCCCGGTTACGAACGGATGGTTCAGCTCGGTACGTCCGCTCCCATGGTCGTCCTCGAAGGCGACGAATACTTGAGTTCGCCCCTGGATCCGCGGCCCAAAATGATGCATTATCAACCCCACGGGACCGTCATCACCGGGATTGCCTGGGATCATATCAATGTTTTTCCTACCAAGGCATCCTACC
>SYHX01000010.1 GCA_005799025.1 Bacteroidota bacterium
ATGAAGGTGCCAGATATTCCATCTAACAATAGCCATAATTGGACAGGCAATTATATGATTAACGATACCAATGAACTTCGATTTTATGGAGCGGGAAGCACAGGAGTTTGGTTTAAATCAACTTCCAATGGAGGTTTATGGAATGGGTATGTAAATACAAATATTCAAGGTGGAGATCCTAGTGTTTTAAAAGTATCAGCTAACAATTATCAAATAGTATACGTTGGTAACCCATATTCAACCGGTTTAAACTATGTAGTAGCCGAAGAGAAAAGTATTGTTATTTATCCAAATCCAGCGAGCAAGCATATTAATGTAAAAGCAGCCGCAAAATTATTGAATTCTGTTTACACTGTTTATGACAACACAGGAAAAGCATTATTAGTAGGGAAAATAAATTCAGAAAACACAATTATTGAATTAAGCAATTTATCGGTAGGTGTTTATTTACTCAGTGTTGGAGAAAATTTGAAACAAATATTTAAAGTGATAAAAGAATAAAGCCAGTCCATAACGACACCTAAAATAAAGTGGCGAGATAGTGCATCGTATGAAAGTTTGTTTTATACTTGAAGAGTGTGCTTCGTATGAAGATTAGCGATAAAAATCCCCAACTTCTTGTAGCTGCAAAACGTTAGGCACGGTAAATTCTATCGCTTGCTTTACCTTCATTTCCGCCCCTTGACCTCCTGCATCAGAACCTCGACGGCTTTGGCGAGCTGGGTATCGCGGCCTTCGAGGAAATCGCGGTAGGGGAGGTCGGCGTTGATATCGGGTTCCAATTGCAGGTTCTCGGTGGGTCGGTTTTCACGACCGATGGTGGCGACCATGGGAATACCAAAGACCATGGTGGGGTCGATTTGGGTTTCCCACCAAACGGCGGTGCCGGTACCGGGCACGGGTTTGCCGATGGTTTTGCCGATGCCGGCCTGCTTGTACACGTACGGAAAAATAAAGGCATCGCTGTAGTTGCCTTCGCTCATAAGCACGCAGCTGGGTTTGGTCCAGCGGCCCATGGGCTCCCCGTCCTTGAGGCGATTCCCCTGCGGGGCAAAGTCCAGGTAGCGCTGACCGCTCAGGAAGGTTTTGAGGTCGTCGTGCAGCCAGCCTCCGCCGTTGAAACGGGTATCCACAACCAGGCCTTGGCGATCAAAATTTTCGCCCAAGACTTCGTCAAAAACATCCCGGAACGAACCATCGTTCATGCCCTGAACGTGCACATAGCCCAGGGTGCCACCGCTTAGGCGATGCACCTCGTCCTTCATGCGCTGCACCCAACGGGCGTACATCAGTCCGGTTTCATCGCCCAGGCTGATGGGCTTGACCACCTCCTCGATGCTATTGGTTTCCATCGTGTTACGGAAAGTCACCAAGGTGTTTTTGCGGGCCTTTCGGTTGAGCAGGGCCGTCCAATCGGTCTTGGCGTTGATGGCGATCCCGTCGATTTTTTCGATGATGGCACCGGGCTTGAGGGCCGAGGCAGCTTTGCTAAAAGGACCTTCGGCCAAAATTTCGGTGACCTTGAGACCGGGACCTGGGAAACGCTCGTCGTAGAGCAAGCCCAGGCTGGCGGTTTCATCCCCTTGGGGATTCGATGGGGAATAGCGACCCCCGGTATGGGAGGCGTTGAGCTCGCCCAGGAATTCGGAAAGCAATTCCTGAAAATCGTAATTGTTGTTAAGATGCGGTAGAAATTCCCGGTAATTGGTATAAAAGCCTTTCCAATCGATGCCGTGGATTTGGGGATCGTAGAATTTCTGTACTACCTGCCGATACGCATGGTCCAGAATATACGCCCGCTCGGCCTCGGCATCCAGTTCTATTTCCCCGTCGATACCGATGGGTTCGCTCTTGCCGTTTTCGTCGATTTTGGTGAGGCGGCCTTCCTTGAGGGTAAAGAGGCTTTTGCCGTCCTTGCTGATTTCCAGTCCACCACCGCCGGCTCCTAGTTTGGCCAAAATTTTGGTATCGCGGGTTCTCGGCTCGGTGACCCAGAGATCGTAGCCTTTTTCGAAGGCGGCCAGGTAATAGACCTTGCTGCCGTCTTTGTTGAAGGCATAATCCCCGATGCTGCTGCTGTGGATGGTGATGCGACGTACCCGCTCCTTGAGTCGGTCGGTCACGGGGTTCAAAGCCGTGCTGCTATCGGCCCCGGCTTTGCTACTATCGGTTCCGGCTTTGCTGCCATCCGCCGTGGCCTTGTCATCTTTTTTGTCGTCTTTCTTCTCCTCTTTTTTGTCTTTGTCCTTTTTTTCCTGCTCCTTTTTTTCTTGCTCTTCGACCAAAGCGAAATCTTCTTTGCTCAGGGAATAGCGGTCAAAGGCGCTCTGTTCCCAGAAGCCGGCGTAGAGATCCATTTCGCGGCTGCCTTGGTAGGCCTGGCTTTTGCGGCCGTTTTTGGCGTTGAGCCAGGCCATGGCCTTGCCGCCCATCACCCACTTGACCCGGTATTGCCCGTAACCGCTGGGCAGGGGATGCACATTGCTGCCGGTTTCGGCGTTGATTAGGGCCACGCTGTTGGAGAACCAAGCCCCTTCCCCGTCATCCACCAAAAGGAAACGGCTGTCCGGGCTCCAGGCAAAATCCCAATCCCCGTCCGAATAGCTGTAATTGCGTCCTTCGGGCAGGAGGGTCTTGGAGGATTTTTTGGCGATATCCCAGACCTTCAAGATGTTACGATCGGCGATATAGGCGACGGACTTGCCGTTGGGGGCGTATTTGGGTTGGAACTCTTCGGCCGAGGTGGCGACCAAAGCCTTCTCCTCTATGAGGGTGGAGGCGTAGAAATAAGGCTCCTCTTTGCGAACGATTTCGGCGGTGTAGATGTCCCAACTGTCGCCGCGCTCGGTGGCGTAGATCAGGCGTCGGCCTTCGGGATGCCATTGGACCGAACGTTCCTGGGCCGGGGTATTGGTAATGCGCTTGGTTTGGGTGCCTTCGACCGAGGTCACAAAAATTTCGCCTCGGCTCACAAAGGCGATTTCCTTGCCGTTGGGGGAAAGGGCAAATTGGGTGACCCCGGTATTCACGGCCATATTCTTGACTGCGTTGCCGCGACCGTCGTGTCGAATCGTGACCTTGATCTGCCGGCCTTGTTCTCCGTTGGGCTGCACATAAAGGTCCCCGTTGTAGATATAGCAGAGGGTGCGGCTTTGGCTCACGCTCAGGTGACGAACCGGGTGGGTCTTGAAGCGGGTCAATGAGGTTTCCTGCCCGGCGGACTGTCGCACCACGTTGAGGGTGCCGGACTTTTCGCTGAGGTAGAGCAGGTCCCCACCGCTGCCTTCAAAAACCGGGTCCAAATCCTCGCCGTCAAAACCGCTCACCTGGGTATAAACGCCTTTCTTGAGATCCAGGGTCCAGATATCCCGGGTTACCGAGCTGCGATGGTGCTTGCGCAGGAGGTCCTCGTAGCCTTTGCGGTCCTGAAAAACCAAAAGACTTCCGTCCTGGTTAAGGCGGGCCGTGCTCATCCCGGCCTCCGAGATCAGGAGGGGACGGCCCCCATCGGCGGGGACGTTGTACAGGTTCTGAAAAAGCCGGGGGCTGTAGAATCGAATGTTCTCTTTGCTAACACAGCGGGCGCTGGTGAAATAAACGGTCTTGGAATCCGGGCTGAAATCCTGGGGGTAATCCGCGGCGCTGTGGTGGGTCAGGCGGGTTGGTTGGCCCCCATTCACGGGTATTACAAAGACATCAAAATTCCCGTGGCGATCGCTGGCAAAGGCGATGGAGCGGCCATCGCGGCTCCAAACAGGCATCATATCATGGGCTTCGTGGACCGTTAAAGGGGTGGCCGTGCCACCCGCTACGGGCACCAGGTAGAGGTCGCCTTTGTAGCCGAAGGCAATCTGCGAACCATCGGGGCTAATGCGGGGGTTGCGGATCCAGCGGGCTTCGCTTTGGGCCTGGGCGGTAGGGCTTGCCAAGGTCCAAGCCATGGCCACGCAAAGGAGGGTCAAAAGGGAATTTTTCATAGGGCCAAAATAAGACGCTTCGGGGCTCAAGAAAACCCATGTATTTTGTGGCTTAAATCGGCGCAAATTTGGATTTTTGAACGTTGCGGGGTCTATCTTTGCGGCGATGAAAAAGGCAATTGTGAACCTACGCAGCACTTTTTATTCGAAGGTGTCCGCATCGTTGGTTCTGCCTTTTTCCATGTTCTCCAAACTTATTTTGAATGATGCGTAATCCATTACGTTGGACGGGTTGTTGGATGCCTAGTGCTGGATCTTTAGGGCTCTTGGGAATGATGACGGCCTTGTGGCCGGTCTCTGCTGTGGCCCAAGCGGCTGCTCCCACCGAAGGGTTCGGAGACGGACCTAAATTGGTCATTGCCCTGATTGCATTGGCCTGGGTAATCCTGGCAGGTCTCAAGACCTTTTCTGCCAGTATGCGCACCAAAGGAGTCCGCCTCTTCAATTGGAACAAGGTGAACGCCGTGCTGATGGTTTTCTTTCTGGTGGTCTTCATGCTTTTTGTGTTATGGCAATTTCTCAAGCTCATGAAGTTCACCCTGCCTATTTCGGCCTCGGCTCATGGGGTAGAACTAGACGGCATGTTGAGCGTGACTTTTTGGATTACCATCGCGGTTTTTATCCTTACCCAGGTGTTGCTGTTCTCTTTTGCCCTGGCGTATCGCCAAAAGGAAGGCCGCAAAGCGTTGTTCTATGCCGACAATCACCAGCTTGAATTCTATTGGACCGTGGTTCCTGCCATCGTTTTGACAGTACTTGTTTTGTACGGTACCAAGGTTTGGAGGGAAATTACCCAGGTTCAGCCCGCCAAGGATGCGCTTAAGTTCGAGTTGTTCGCCTATCAATTTGGCTGGCAGGCTCGTTACCCCGGTGCTGACGGTGAACTTGGTGGTCATGATTTCCGACTCATTTCCGCCACCAACAGCATGGGTATCGAAGAAACTGACAGCGCCGGACGGGATGATTTGTTGGTTTCTGAAATCACATTGCCCGTGAATCGTCCTGTGCTGATGAAGTTGAGGGCCAGGGACGTGATTCACTCTGCCTACATGCCGCATTTTCGGGTGCAAATGAATGTGGTTCCTGGGATGCCTACCCAGTTCTATTTCACTCCCACGGTGACCACCAAGCAAATGCAGGAAATCACCGGGAACTACAATTTTGTTTACGAGTTGGCATGTAACAAAATCTGCGGAGCCGCCCACTTTAACATGCGCATGAAGGTGAATGTGGTGACGGATCAAGAGTATACTTCATGGCTCTCCAAACAGCGGTACTATTTCCGCCGCCCTGAACCCGCTCAAGATTTACTTTCTGCCCGATAATCTTCCTTAAATATTTCATATGTCCACCCAAGCGCATTCCCACGATCCCTCCCACGGGCACGGTTCGCATGCCCATGATCCAGCACACGGCCACGACGGCCATGGCCATCATCCTAAGGAGACTTTTATTACCAAATACATTTTCTCGCAGGATCACAAGATGATCGCCAAGCAATACCTGCTCAGCGGGATGTTGATGGCCTTGATTGCGGCGGGTCTTTCCTTGTTATTCCGTTTGCAATTGGGCTGGCCGGATCGCACCTTCCCTTGGTTGGAGACCCTGCTTGGGGAATGGGGTAAGGGTGGTCGTTTAGATCCCAATTTCTACTTGGCTTTAGTGACATTGCACGGTACGCTCATGGTTTTCTTCGTCTTGACGGCCGGTTTGAGTGGAACCTTCTCGAACCTTTTGATTCCGTATCAGGTTGGGGCAAGGGATATGGCTTCGCCTTTCCTTAATATGCTAAGCTATTGGCTGTTTTTCCTCTCTTCGGTGATCATGTTGGCTTCGCTGTTCGTCGAAAGCGGACCCGCCTCAGCGGGCTGGACGATTTATCCTCCGTTGAGTGCGCTCCCGCAAGCGGTGCCCGGATCCGGCCTTGGGATGACCTTGTGGCTTATATCCATGGTGCTCTTTATTGCTTCGGCCTTGATGGGCGCGTTGAACTACATCACAACCATTTTGAACATGCGCACCCAGGGTATGAAAATGTCACGGATGCCGCTGACCGTTTGGTCCTTTTTCTGTACTGCGATTTTGGGGGTGCTCTCTTTCCCGGTTTTGTTGTCAGCCGCAGTGCTCTTGGTTTTTGACCGCTCGTTCGGAACTTCCTTTTATCTCAGTGAAATTTATATCGCCGGAGAAGCCTTAACCCGAACCGGGGGTTCGCCCATCTTGTTCCAACACTTGTTTTGGTTCCTGGGACACCCTGAGGTGTATATTGTGTTAATGCCTGCCTTGGGATTGACTTCCGAAATCATTGCCACCAATGCCCGCAAGCCTATCTTCGGATACCGTGCTATGGTGGGTTCTTTGTTGGGCATTTCCTTTTTGTCCTTTATCGTTTGGGGTCACCACATGTTCATCACCGGGATGAATCCCTTCCTGGGCAATGTGTTCATGATTCTCACTTTGGTGATTGCGGTGCCATCGGCAGTCAAAGTCTTCAATTATTTGGCTACGCTATGGCGGGGTAATATTCGATTCACCCCGGCCATGCTCTTTGCGATTGGGGTCGTATCCCTCTTTATTTCAGGAGGTCTGACAGGCATTTATTTGGGGAATGCGGCCTTGGACATTAACTTGCACGATACCTATTTCGTCGTGGCCCATTTCCATATCGTGATGGGTTCGGCTTCCATGTTCGGGATGCTTGCGGGGGTTTACCATTGGTACCCCAAAATGTACGGTCGCATGATGGATGAGAAATTAGGCTATCTGCACTTCTGGCTGACCTTCGCTTCGGTTTATTTGGTCTTTTTCCCGATGCACTTCATGGGGCTTGATGGAGTACCCCGTCGTTATTACCAATTCACAGGCTTTGAGTTCATGTCGGAATGGATGGATATGAACCGCTTCATTTCGGTTTCCGCCATCATGGCCACAGCGGCTCAGTTGATTTTCTTCTACAATTTCTTCCGCAGCATTCGACATGGTCGGGTAGCTCCTCAGAATCCCTGGAACGCCAATACCTTGGAATGGACAACGCCGGTCGAACGCTTGCACGGCAATTGGCCTGGTGAAATTCCTCATGTGCATCGCTGGCCATACGATTACAGCAGGCCTGGTGCCCCGCAGGACTTTATCCTCCAAACCGTGCCGGATGAAGATCTTCCATTAGCGGCGCGTGGTCGTCCAACCAACGAAGCCTTATCGGAAACTGCGGTTACCGAGCGAGCGTCTACGACCACTGCCCAGCCCGTGGCTTCATCCTCGGTCTTCTTCGCCCGTCTTCTTCATCGCATAGGCCTGCGCAGGGCATAACCAGGGCCTGCCGGGATGGACGAACACCTTGCCCGTTGCCGTCGTCAGCTCCTTCGCTGGAACAGGCTGACGCTCATTACTGTTTTGTTACTCATTCTTGCCGGTGGGATTGTGCGTTCCTCGGGTTCTGGAATGGGATGTCCGGATTGGCCGCTGTGTTTTGGTCAGTGGATTCCTCCTTTGTATGAAGCAGATTTGCCTGCCAATTACCAAGAGATCTATGCGGAGCGTGGCTACAAGGATACTCGCTTCAATGCCCTGAAGACCTGGATTGAATACCTGAATCGATTGCTTGGGGCTTTGACCGGTCTGTTCGTTTTGGTTCAAGCCGTTTTGGCTTGGCGACTACGGCG
The DNA here is from genome assembly GCA_005799025.1 of Bacteroidota bacterium. GTDB lineage: Bacteria > Bacteroidota > Bacteroidia > UBA7662 > UBA7662 > SYHX01. The sequence continues at coordinate 7,640 of SYHX01000010.1, forward strand.
AGCAAGACGATCATCGAGCGTGGATCATTTCAAATCAGCCTCGAATTCGGCCTTCCTATGGGCCTTGTTGGCTTTGCTTTTGGTGTTGTTGCAAGGAGGCATTGGGGCATGGGTCGTGGCTACGCATCTCCAAGGGTCGGTGGTGACCTTGCATCTTGTGTTGGCATGGGTTCTGATGGCTGTGCAATTGTGGTTGGGCTTTGCTTTAACCCCTACTTCTGTTCAAAGATCTTCTTATAGGCTTCCTGATCGTTGGGGTCTGGGTTTGTGGATGGTATTGCTCTTTGCCCAGCTTGGTTTGGGCGCATTGGTAAGGGAGGCGGTGGATACGAGGATGCCGACTTTTGCTTCGGACTCGTTCACCTTCAAGGCCTTAGGGGAGGTGTACCTATGGCACAAAAATCTATGGATGCTGCTTCTGATGGGGGGGACTTGGTTGGCTTATCGGCAATGGACTTTGTACGAGGATCGACAGGCCGGGCTTTGGGCGGCAACCTGTTTGGGGCTGCTGACGGTTCAGGTTATTAGTGGTCTGTGGATGGTGCTTTTTGGCTTGCCGCCGATTCCCAGGACCTTGCATATTTTGTTAGGGAGCTTGGCTTTGGTATCGGCTTTGGGTTGGTGGACCAGGCAATTCACCTTGCATTCCAAGGCTTCTTCATGACGGAATTTCGCTCCAGGTTGGCGGACTATGGCCAATTCCTAAAATTGCGCTTATCCCTGCTGGTGATTTTTTCAGCGGTTTTGGGCTATCTGATTGCGGCCGGTGACCAAATGGATTGGGCTACGATGGGGTGGTTGGCCTTGGGTGGATTTTTGGTGACTGGTGCCTCTAATGGTTTGAATCAGATCATCGAACGAGATACCGATGCCTTGATGCTGCGTACTGAAGGCCGTCCCGTGCCAAGTGGTCGAATGGGTCTGAAAGAAGCCTGGTGCTTGGCTGGGGTGATGGGTATTTCAGGTTTGGCCATCCTGTATCACGGAACAACTCTTTTGAGTGTGCAAATGGGCGCGGTGGCCTTGCTTAGTTATGCCTTTGCCTATACGCCGCTCAAAAGGATAACCCCTGTGGCGGTTTTTGTTGGCGCTTTTCCCGGCGCAATGCCAGTTTTGATTGGTTATTCCGCATGTGACGGTCATTTGAATCTGGAGGCAGGTTTGCTTTTTCTTGTTCAGTTTTTCTGGCAGTTCCCCCATTTCTGGTCAATAGCATGGGTTCTGCACGAGGATTACCAGCGCGCTGGATTCCATTTACTTCCAACCCGTGCGGAGCCGCAGACGTCTACGGCACGCATTATCCTTTGGTACACGGTGGCTTTGTTGCCTTTTGCGATGGCCCCTTGGTGG
>SYHX01000058.1 GCA_005799025.1 Bacteroidota bacterium
CCTAACACCTCCAAGGATCAGCCTTTCATTGAGAAGGCCGAGGCGTATGATCCCGAAAAGCACAACACATCGAATATTGCCAAGGCCTCTCCTTGGTTCAAAGGTTTGAATCATTTGCGGATAATACCGGGAATTTATGTCAAAGGTGGATTATCCGCCGAATGGGGAAAGCAAAGCCGTACACCGCAATGGGTGGAATTGGGCCTCATGGCGGGGGTATTCCCCAAGCCATTGCCGACGATGGCATGGGTGGAGAACAAGCCATATTTGCTGAGTCTTTATTTGGCATATCAATTCGGTCGTCGAAAATAATTAAGGGCCGCATAGGGGTTCAATGATAGATTTTGGGGTTAGTTGATAGGCAGTACTTTTGTGAATACCATGCAAGACGATCACCCCACTATAATCGACGCTCCCAAAGCTATTAGGACAACGGATCGGGTACGCAAGCCATCATGGTTGAGGGTCAAATTGCCTACTGGACCTGAATATCGCAAGGTGAGGGGTTTGGTGGATCAGTATAAACTTCATACAATTTGTGAGAGTGGGAATTGTCCGAATATGGGGGAATGTTGGGGTGCAGGGACGGCAACATTTATGATTTTGGGGAATGTTTGCACGAGGGCTTGTTCCTTCTGTGCCGTAGCGACGGGAAGGCCTGGCTTTCTCGATTTGGAGGAGCCATATCGGGTGGCGGAAGCGATACGACGAATGGAGGTTCAACACGCGGTCATCACCTCGGTGAACCGGGATGAATTGCCGGATCGAGGAGCGGGGGTCTGGGCTGCCACGGTGCGGGAAATCCGCAGGCAATCGCCGAAGACCACCATGGAGACCCTGATTCCTGATGTCAAGGGAAATTGGGAAGCTTTGGACACCATTTTGGCTCAGCGCCCGGAGGTGGTATCGCATAATATGGAGGCGGTGGCCCGCCTCTACCGGCAGGTCAGACCACAGGCACGATACGAACGCAGTTTGGAACAATTGGCCCGCATCAAAGCCGCGGGTCTGCGTACCAAGACAGGTTTCATGGTGGGCCTGGGGGAGACCCCCGACGAGGTACGCCAAATCTTGGCTGATTTGATGCAATGTGGGGTTGATGTAGTGACCATAGGTCAGTATCTGCAACCCACCCAAATGCATTTGCCCGTTCATGAATTTGTCACACCGGAACGTTTTCAGGAATACGCGGAATGGGGTATGGGCATGGGCTTGGATTGGGTGGAATCGGGACCTTTGGTTCGATCATCCTATCATGCTGAGCGGCATATTCATCGCAGAAATGGAGGGCAAGCCCATGAGCTCTGACAAAATTCAACGCTCGATCCATCTTGATTTGAAGGATTGGATTCAAGCGTGGGCAGGGCATTTTGGGCACAAAAAGCCTTTGCAGCAAGAGCTTATCCGCATGGCTTGGGAGCAATGTGCAGGCCCATTGATGGCCTCTCAAACGACAGCCCTGAAATGGGATGGGGGCCATGTGGTTTATGTGCGTTTGGCTTCCTCTGCCGCCGCGCAGGAATTGCGGTTGAAGCAGCAAGAATGGCTTATGGCCATGGCCGTCGCCTTGAAGGAAATTCATATCAAAGAAATCAGAACATTTTAAATTTCAATTATGACAGCAGCTGTGAGCACGTTGATTTTGGTGAGACATGGACAGTCGAAATGGAATTTGGAAAATCGATTCACCGGATGGGTCGATGTGGATTTGACAGAGAAAGGTGAAGACGAGGCGCGCTCGGCTGGTCAACGATTGACGGGTTTGCGTTTTGACCAGGCATTCTGTTCGGTCTTGACCAGGGCCAAGCGGACCTTGGACTATATTTTGGCCGAAACAGGCCAAGGCGATTGCCCCATCACCTGCGATGCGGCTTTGAACGAAAGAATGTACGGGGATTTGCAAGGTCTGAACAAGGACGAAACGGTGGCACGCTTCGGCGCGGAGCAGGTCCATCAATGGAGACGCAGCTTCGATATTCCTCCTCCAGGTGGCGAAAGCCTCAAGGATACCGCGAATCGGGTTATCCCCTACTACGAGACCTGCATTGCTCCGTTGTTACGAGAACGCCAAAATATCTTGGTGGTTGCTCACGGGAATTCCTTAAGGGCATTGGTCATGGCTTTGGAGGGTTTAAGTCCTGAACAAATTCTGCAATTTGAGCTTCCCACAGCCACTCCCAGGGTTTATCGCTTGGGCGAAAATCTCAATGTTTTGTCCGCAGAAATGATTTGAGTCATTCTTCAAAAATGATTTGAGCCACACACAAAAGGACATTAAATTGCAGACATGAAAACGAATTACGCATCAGACCGCGAAGCGGTGGACGGATTGAGCGCATTGTACCGTGAATTTTCAACGGAGGCTGCAAAAGTCGTCGTGGGGCAAACGAAAGCCGTGCAGTCGGTGTGGATGGCGTTGTTGGCCAACGGGCATTGCTTTTTGGTAGGAGTTCCGGGTCTTGCAAAGACCACCCTTGTGCAGACCATCAGCTCTGTTTTGGATTTGAGCTTTAACCGAATTCAGTTTACCCCGGATTTGATGCCGGGAGATATCACAGGGTCGGAGATTTTGGACCAAAATCGGGCGTTCAAATTCATTCCCGGGCCGTTGTTTGCCAATATGGTATTGGCGGATGAGATTAACCGCACTCCGCCCAAAACGCAATCTGCTTTATTGGAGGCCATGCAAGAGCGGCAACTCACTGTCGGCGGACAAACGCACAAGCTACCCTCTCCATTTTTTGTTTTGGCAACCCAGAATCCCATAGAGCAAGAGGGCACCTACCCTTTGCCGGAGGCCCAACTGGACCGCTTCATGTTCCAGATTCGCATGCAGTACCCAAGCTTATCCGAAGAAATCCAAGTGGTTCGTCAAACAACCTCTTCCATCCCTGCTTCACCTCACAAGGTCTTGGACGGTGAGACCCTGCTGTTTTTTCAACAATTAATTCGTCGAATGCCCGTTACAGAACATGTGCTTGAATATGCAGTCCGATTGGCAGCTTCGACCCGACCCAGTTCGGAACAAGGCCGCGATTTCACCAAGGACTTGGTGCAATGGGGAGCAGGACCCCGTGCATCCCAATACCTCGTTTTGGGTGCCAAGTGCCATGCTGCGACCCTTGGGAAATATAGTCCAGACATCGAGGATGTGAAGGCCGTAGCCCATGAGGTCCTCGCTCATCGCATGGTGTTGAATTACAAAGCTGAAGCCCAGGGCCTCCAAGCCGATGACCTCATCACCCGTCTGCTTGAATGACCGCATATATTGTTTGAATCCAAAGTTTTGAGTTTGGCATGAAATTTGATACACTTTTACCAAAACCCTTAAATAAATCACTATGGTCATTGTACTTATGTTGGGCATCATGCTCGCCAGTTGGCTGGTCGGTGCTCGTTTCAAAAATCGCTTCAAACTGTATGCGGCTACGCCACTTCATTCCGGGTTGACCGGTGAGGAAGTGGCCAGAAGGATGTTGTCAGAACATAATATCAGTAATGTTCAAGTAATTTCTACTCAGGGTCAATTGACGGACCATTACGACCCTACCAAAAGAACGGTCAACCTCAGCCATGAAGTCTTTTACGGGCGCTCAGTGGCCGCTGCTGCCGTTGCGGCTCACGAAGTAGGCCATGCGGTGCAACACGCCACTGCCTATTCATGGTTGCAATTCCGTTCCGCCATGGTGCCGGCCCTGAGCGTGACCAGTCGTTTCATGCCTTGGATACTCTTGATCGGTGTCCTTACCCTGCAGATTTTTCCTCAACTTTTGTTGTTAGGGATAATCCTTTTTGCGGGCACTACCCTTTTCACTTTCGTGACCTTGCCTGTCGAATTTGACGCTTCGCGTCGCGCCCTTGTTTGGCTGGATCGCAGCAACATTACCCACAGCCAACAGCATACCATGGCCAAAGATGCCCTTCATTGGGCGGCGATGACCTACGTGATTGCAGCGCTTTCGTCCTTGGCGACGCTTCTTTATTACGTGTCCATATTCATGAACCGCAGGGGCTAAGTGTCTCGAGGAAGACAAATTTCTTATTTAGTTTTGGTATGAAAAATATATGGCTCGGAATCGCTATTTTCTTGATTTGGAATCACCAGGCTGAAGGCCAAAAAGTTTTTTCGGTAGATTATGAAAATCAGGCGGATGTTAAGGTTTTTGTGGTGGATTACGAAAACCAAGCAGACCTTAAGGTCTTCAAGGTAAAGTACGATAACCAAGCAAGAGGAAACGAAGGGAAATGGTTTTTTGCTCAATACCCGAATCAGGCCCAAAAGAAAATCTATTTTGTTCGCTACGAAAACCAAGCGGATTTGAAGATTTTCTTTGTGAAATACGAAAACCAGGCAGGTTGGAGGAAATCCGCCAAAAAAGGTGAAATGTATTAATCTGTAGCGAGGACAAGGGATGTTGTCGATATCGTTAAAGTGCTCACCGATACCCATTGCCATTTGTACGCCGACGCCTTCGATGAGGATCGAACGGAGGTGATGCAACGGGCTGTTTCGGCTGGAATTGGGCGTATTTTCTTGCCCAATGTTGACCTTGAATCTTGGAATAAACTTCCCGATTTGTTGTCCCAAAGCACGACGGAACTTAGTTTATATTCGATGTTAGGCATTCATCCCTGTTCTGTGGACGAGGGTTGGGAGGTTTTGTGGCATCAAATGAAAGCTACCCTAGGTCATGGTCCGGAATTCGAGGGAGAAAGCATCGCAAATAAAGATTCTTACAATGGATTAAACCAAAGCGCACGTTTATTGAACGTTGTGGGGATCGGTGAAATCGGTATCGATCTGTATTGGCGTCAAGACAATATAGCCTTACAGCAAGAGGCCTTTTTGACCCAAGTTCGCGAATCTATTCGCTTGGATTTACCGGTTTGTATCCATTCTCGGGAAAGTCTGGATTTGATTTTGGATTGCACCAAAGGATTGCCTTTCCGTGGAGTTTATCATTGTTACGGCGGCAGTTTGGAGCAGGCGCATTCCATCATGGAACTCGGGCAGTACATGGGCATCGGTGGGACAGTGACCTTCAAATCGAATCAAGCCCTTCGTGATGTGTTGAAAAGCATAGGCCCTGATCGAGTTGTGATGGAAACAGATGCCCCATATTTGGCCCCTGTTCCTCACCGTGGCCAAAGAAACGAACCGGCCATGATGACCGAGGTGGCCCAATGCCTTGGAGATCTTTGGGGGATGAGTGCGGAAGAGGCAGGAGAACGATGCTCAAGGAATGCTGCCGACCTTTGGCGAATTCCCTTATAATCCCCGCCATGACCACCCATTTTCGAACCCGCGCTTCCCGGATCCTTATGATCTATACCGGGGGTACCATTGGAATGAAGGAAAGCTCGTCAGGTTTGGTGCCGGTTTCCATGGAGGACCTTTTGGAGCAACTACCGGATATCGATGCCTTGCCGGTGGAGTTGACCTTGGTTTCTTTGGATCGGCCGATGGACTCCTCGGATCTAAAGCCGGAACATTGGGTTCAAATAGGGGAATTGATTCACAAGCATTCTGCTGATATGGATGCTTTTGTAGTATTACATGGCACGGATACCATGGCTTATTCGGCGGCTGCCTTGAGTTTCATGATGCAACATTTGGGAAAACCGGTCATCTTTACCGGATCTCAGCTACCCTTGGGTCATCCACGCTCTGATGCGGCATCGCATTGGATGAGCGCCTTGGAAGTGGCCATGGCTTTAGGTCCTGATGGCCTGCCCAGGGTCCCGGAGGTTGCCTTGTACTTCAATCATGCTTTGTACCGTGGTAACAGGGTGCGCAAACTGCACGCCATGGGCTTTGATGCGTTTGATTCGCCGAATTATCCTGTCCTTGCCAGGGCCGGAACCCGCATTGAATATTCGGAGGAAGCCATTGGGCAAGGAATTCCGGGTCAACCCTTTCGACAGGGGCGTCCCGCCTGGTTTCCTGCCTTGGATCAAGGGGTTCTATCGCTTAGGTTATTTCCAGGATTGAGGCCTGAATTGTGGGAATCTGCAATGCATAACCCTACGGTCAAGGCAGTTCTCTTGGAAGCGTACGGTGCGGGGAATATCCCGGCAGATGGGTCATTGACGGATATCCTTAGGGTATTTGTGCAACGAGGTGGTCACTTAATCGCCCTAAGTCAATGCGTCGGTGGGCAGGTGGATTTGACCCGTTACCAAAGCGGTCGTCGTTTGTTGGATCTGGGTGCTATCTCGGGACTGGATATGACCTACGAAGCGGCTTTGACCAAGACCATGCATTTGCTCGGTACCGGTGGCAGCGCTTTCAGAGAGGGCTTCGTTCAATCCATCGCCGGAGAGCTGGGCAACTGAACAGCTCTTTCGGGCCAATTCGCTTAGGATGCGGAGAGAGAG
>SYHX01000059.1 GCA_005799025.1 Bacteroidota bacterium
CCATGTTGCTCTTGAACAGGCCCATGTTGCTCTTGAACAGGGCCCTCTGGTTCCCTCTCGGATCCGGTCTGTTCATGCCCGCATCCAGCGACCACTAGGAACAGGGCCAAGCAAAGCCTCGCAGGAAGGACAGCAAAAGCGAGCTTATGGACAAAACTAACGTTGGACATATATGAAGCAGCAAGGTAAGATTATGGGATAGGGTTCCTCAAACAAACAAAAAAGAAGTTCCTTTGTTGCCCATCCAATTCCAAAGATAAATTCGCACCGTGCACGAACCTCTCCGTTCTCTTCATCGAATCCTAGAGGGTTACCCTGATGCGCGATTGATTGCCGTCACCAAAAAGCGCCCAGTCCATCAAATCCAAGATCTGTACCATGCAGGGCAAAGGACCTTTGGCGAAAACCATGCCTTGGAAATGCAAGAGAAGGCCCTCGTAATGCCTTCCGATTCCGAATGGCATTTCATTGGCCACCTTCAATCCAATAAAGTCAAGTTCATTGCGCCGCATGTCCATACCATCCATTCGGTGGACAGCTTGCGTCTAATGGATGAAATCCAAAAGCGAGCCGCCTCGGCGAACCGCACAATTCGGGTTCTCCTTCAAGTGCATATCGCCCAAGAGGAGCATAAATTCGGAATCAAGCCTGAGGCCTTACTCGATTTCACACAACAATTGCAGAACATCGAGTATCCCAACCTCTTAATCACTGGACTTATGGGTATGGCCACCCAGACCGATGATTCGATCCAAATCCGCAAAGAATTTCGTTTGCTCTATAATTTGTTTCAACAAATCCGCAAAGAATACAGAAGCCGAGATGCCATCTTCAAAGAAATTTCGATGGGCATGTCCAACGACTACCTAATCGCCTTGGAAGAAGGCAGTACTATGGTTCGAATTGGAAGCCTCTTGTTCGAAGAAGGCGATTAATTGCTTAGTCCTTTTGCCAGGCCTGCCAACGCCGAATCAAGGCCGCTGAAGAAGAATCCAAGCCATCAACAGAGTGATTTTCTTGAGCCTCAAGAAGAGGTAACAATTTGTTAGCGAGAACTTTACCTAGCTCCACCCCCCACTGGTCAAAGCTATAAATATTCCAAACCAGGCCTTGCACCAAAATCTTGTGCTCGTAGGCCGCAATCAGGCTACCCAAGGCATGGGGAGTCAAATTTTGGCACATCAGGAAATTGCTGGGTCGGTTGCCTTCGAAGACCTGATAGGGCGATAAACGCTGAATTTCATCTTCGGAACGGCCTGCTGCCGAGGCGGTGGCCACAACCTTTGCCATGTCCCTGCCCTGCATCAATGCCTGGGCCTGGGCAATTGCGTTGGCGGTTAGGTATCGATGATGCGGCCCTACAGGATATTGGGATTTAGCTGACAATACAAAATCACAGGCCACCTTGGAAGTCCCCTGATGAATCAGCTGATAGAAGGCGTGTTGGCCGTTGGTTCCCGGTTCACCCCATAGCACTGGACCGCTATCATAGGTCAAAGCCCGCCCTTGCCGATCCACGCTTTTGCCATTGCTCTCCATATCGGCTTGCTGCAGGTAGGCAGGGAATCTGCCAAGGCATTGATCGTAAGGAAGGATGGCTAGCGATTGTATGCCTAGAAAATTGCGGTTCCACAGGCCCAGCAAAGCTAAAGTCATGGGCAGATTCTGCTCCCAAGGGGTATGCCGAAAATGCCGATCCATGGCATGGGCCCCGGCTAGCAAAGCCTTGAAATGCTTGAAACCAACTGCCAAGGCCACGGATAATCCGATAGCAGACCATAAGGAATAACGACCTCCAACCCAATCCCAAAAAGGAAACATCCGTTCCAACGATATTCCAAAGGACTTCACTGCACTTGTGTTGGTGGACAAGGCTACAAAATGTAAGTCCACCCTGTTCCTCCTTCCGGTTTGTTCCCAAAACCATGCTCTGGCCGAAACGGCATTGGCCATGGTTTCTTGGGTAGTAAACGTCTTGGAGGCGACCAGGAATAATGTCGTTTCTGGATCCAGTTTCTGCAAAGTCCTTTGCAGATGCGCCCCGTCTACATTCGAAACAAAGTGAACCCTCAGGGAATTGCGATACGGAGCGAGGGCTTCGCAGACCATCAACGGCCCCAAATCCGAACCACCTATACCGATATTGACTACATCCGTGAAAGCTAAGCCTGTACAGCCTCGCACTGTGCCATCCAAAACCCCGTTCACAAATCCTTCCATCCTCCCCAACACCTCCTTGACTAATTCTCCTGGAGCGCTACCATCTGCCAAACAAAGTGATGAGGAGGGATCCCTTAGGGCCGTATGCAAGACCGCCCTCCTCTCGGTTTCGTTGATCCTATCCCCATTGAACATGGCCTCAATTCCTTCCTGAACCCTGCATTCTTCGGCAAGACGACGCAACAAGGCCAAGCCTTGGACGTCCAGCAAATTCTTGGAAAAATCCAAATACCAGCCCTCAGCCTCCAAACTCCAGCGCTCCGCCCTTTGGGGATCTGCTTCAAACAATTGGTTCAAGGTCTGCTTCTCCCCTTCCCTGAAACCCAAAGCATGTTGTGTTAGTTGTTTCCACGCAAAAGTTTCTGTGGGATTGATCTTAGGCAAGAGATTTTGCATATTGCGATATTAAAAAAGAAACCGTGAGCACCAACAAGCCTTTCGACCTCCACAAAAATAAGACCACAGCAGTCATGGGAGAAAACATCGCTTGCGAAAGACTGCAAAGGCAGGGTTGGCATATCCTCCAACGAAATTGGCGATCTGCACCTTACGAGGTGGATATCATAGCTATTTCAGGCCTAGTTCTAGCCTTTGTGGAAGTCAAAAGCAGCCGTAGCCTTCGCCATGCGGAACCCGCTCGGCAGGTCAAATACCGAAAATTCTTGAACTTGTCTAAAGCAGCGTATCGCTATTTACATGAATTTCCCCATTGCGGAGAGATTCGCTTTGACCTCATGGAATGCCGATGGCGAGAGGGAGGGCTAGTGGAATGTTGCCACTGGGAGGACTTTTGGAAGCCCAATAACCTTGGGCTCAAATCGCCCAGTTTGGATTCCTTTTGGCTCAACACCGGGCGCTTAGAATCCGCAACTTGAACGGTCGTCAGGGCCGCGTTCGAAGCTACCTTCGCAACATGAGACAAGAACACCTAACAGACCTTCGGGAGCGCCTTGAGGCGTTGAGGAGGTTTCTTTGACCTCGATGCCAAGATTGCTCGAATCAAAGATGTAGAAACACGCTCCACCTCCCCGGGATTTTGGGATGACCCGGTGACCGCCGAAAATTGGCTGAAATCGGTCAAAATCCCCAAACAGTGGGTGGAGGGCTATCAACAACTGCATGAACAAATTGAGGAGCTCGGAATTTACTACGAATTCCAGCAATCCGGAGAAATTTCCATGGAGGAATTGGATGAAACCTACGACCGAATCATCGAGGCCACCGAAGCCTTGGAATTTCGTAATATGTTACAGTCCGAAGAAGACCCTCTGAGCGCCATTATCGAAATCAACTCTGGCGCAGGGGGTACCGAAAGCCAGGATTGGGCCTCAATGCTGGAGCGCATGTACCGCATGTGGGCTGATTCCAAAGGCTACCGTATTCAAGAACTGGACCGGCAGGACGGGGAGGAAGCCGGTATCAAATCCGTAACTCTTGAAATCACAGGAGATTATGCCTATGGTTACCTCAAAGGCGAAAACGGAGTGCATAGACTGGTCCGAATTTCCCCCTTCGATTCCAACGCAAGACGCCACACATCCTTTGCATCGGTATATGCCTACCCGGTCATCGATGACAGTATTCAAATCGAAATTCATCCCAACGACTTGGAATTGCAAACAGCCCGCTCCGGGGGTGCCGGCGGTCAGAACGTGAATAAGGTAGAAACCAAGGTTATGCTTACCCACAAACCAACCGGGGTCGTGGTGGTTTGCCAGGTCGAACGAAGCCAATCCGCCAACCGCGAACGTGCCATGCAAATGCTACGCTCCCAACTCTACGAATTGGAATTGCGCAAGCGCAACGAAGCCCGTCAAAGCATCGAAGATTCCAAAAAGAAAATCGAATGGGGATCACAAATTCGCTCCTATGTCCTGCACCCGTATAAGTTGGTTAAGGATGTTCGCAGCGAACACGAAACATCCAACGCTCAAGGGGTTTTGGATGGGGATTTGGACCCTTTCATCAAGGCCTATTTGATGAGTGAACAAGGGTAAACTACAGCACCAATGAATCCAAACCAAAAGCAAATTCCCGCCTGGTGGCAGGACTTGCAAAGCAGTATGCCCGTTATGGCGACAGAAAGTGCCAAGGATCGCGTACGTCGTCTGATGCGGCTTCGCAAAGTTATCCTTGAATCTGAAGACGAGATCCGCAAGGCCTTATTTGCCGATCTTGGTAAACCGGCTATGGAAACCAACCTGACCGAATTATTAACGGTTTACAACGAGATTAAGCATTTCAAAGCCAACCTGCATCGATGGATGCGAAACCGCAGGGTGGGTCCTCATTTCCCCTATCTTTTGTCCAGAGGACATATACAATTCCAACCCAAAGGCTGCGTACTCATCATCGCACCTTGGAACTATCCTTTCCAGCTTGCAGTCATGCCGTTGATCGCGGCTGTGGCTGCGGGGAATACCGTTGTAATCAAACCTTCAGAACATGCGCCCGCTACCTCTGCTTTGCTTGCGGAACTGCTTCCCAAAGCCTTGGGGGAAGACGTGGTGAAAGTAGTTTCCGGTGATGGAACTGTAGGGGCTGAACTTCTTGAACTGCCTTTCGATCATGTGTTGTTTACGGGAGGCGAACGTGTTGGCCAAATTGTTGCATCAGCGGCAGCGTCTCAACTCATTCCATACACGCTGGAATTGGGAGGTAAATCTCCCGTATATGTGGACGAATCCGCTCCCTTGAATTCTACAGCCGCCAAAGTGTATTGGGGGAAATGGCTCAACGGTGGCCAAACTTGCATTGCCCCGGATTATCTACTCATGAACCGCAGCATGATCCCGCTAATAACCGAGGCCTTGCGATTGGCCGCGGCCAAGGTTCAAGAAGGTGAGCAGATCGGAGGTCCATCCCTCTGTCAACAAATCCATGCGCAGCATGCAGGCCGAATACGGGAATTGTTACAGGACGCCTTGGCCGGCGGAGCCCGCATCGAAGTGGGTGGACGTTGGGACGATCAAGGTCTGAACCTTGAACCCACTGTTTTGTCGGGAGTAACCCCGCAGATGCGCCTTATGAAAGAGGAGATTTTCGGTCCTATCCTGCCCATCATCGGAGTCGATCATCTCGAAGATGCCTTGGCCTTTGTTCGCAGTAGACCCAAGCCATTGGCGCTCTATGTCTTTGCCAAAAATTCGAAAGTCATGGATCGTTGGGCACTAGAGAGCAGTTCGGGTAGCATGTGCCTGAATGATGTGGTCATTCAAATTTCACATCCCGACCTGCCGTTGGGCGGGGTAGGCGCATCCGGTTCAGGCTCCTACCATGGTCGCTACGGATTCGAAACCTTCTCCCATGCGCGGGCTGTACTCCGCAATCCACATAGGCCCAATCTTACCTCTTTCTTTTATCCCCCTTACACCCCCTTCAAAGCCAAACTTGCCGCTTGGCTGATGAAATTCATGCGTTAAGAAAGTACCATCGAAACACTACCCCCTACATCAATCGAAATCGCTGAAGCCATCGGGATTTCTGTCAGAGGGATCGTCGGGATTTCTGTCGTTTGGGTCGTGGGAATCAGAATCGGATGAGCCTAAATCGCCTTCCGTTCCGATAGCGTCATGGTCCTCTTGGCGTAAACTCTGCCACGGATTTTCTTCGAGCATCAGGTCTCGCAATTCGACCAATTCCCTAGAGGCCTCTTGCTTACCGGATTCCGAATACCCGTGAATCAAATTATTCAATACACGAACCACGATATCATGGTGGGTACATGGCCTGAAATACCGAGGGTTGGCTGGCAAATGAATCAATTCCAGAAAACGCTCGATTTCCTTCTCACCGAAAATCATCCCCTTGTTGAAAGCATTGATATAGAACAGAGCTTTGGGTAAAGTTGTATCCAGCGTAACATCATCAAGATAAGCTAATATAAAGTGTTGAGGAAGGTTAACCCCTACGATTGGCATCTCCATTTTCGAAGCCAACCACATGTATACGAAGCACAGGACAATCGGATTCCCTTTGCGACTTTCGAGGACTTTGTTCAGGCAAGAATTCTGTGGGTCGTTATAATTGGCAGTATTACCGCGATATCCATGAACCTTAAACAAGACGTGATTGATCACCCGCACCTTCTCCAAAGCTGTCATGCAAGGATTCATTTCCATCCAAATCTCGATACGAAGACTTTCGAGACGATTGCGTAATTCACTTTCGTCCAGATCAGGGTAGCGAATTCGCGCGATCCAAATGAGCGCGGTAAGCAAATCTTCTTGGTCACCAAGGTTCCACGCCAAAAGCGCTTCCCTGCACTGATTCCATTGAATTTGGTGGATGAGCTCTTCGATGCGTTCTCTGGCAATCAAAGGCAAATTACCGATCCATGCGGTCTCCAAAAAGGGAACAATGAGAGGACCACGAAGGAGCAAAGCTTTGCTAACCTCCTCAACAACCTCAACGTCGGTATCATCGAGCAGGCAAATCATGGCCTGCAATTCTCTATCGGATGGGAGGGCGTTGGTTGTGGACATGCGCTGAAACGAATTTCGACCAATAGCGGCGGCATTCCCAAATTTCTGGGTACTTATTTATCCCCCAATTTTATCCACCGTAACCAATGTTCTGAGGGTTGGACGGCAATCAAGTTTTGACCTTCCTGGCCGCCTTGCCTTTGGGGGTTGGCTTGGATGCAGTGGCCTTAACGGTAGACTTGGCGGTGGATTTGACGGTGGATTTGGCAGTGCTTTTGGCCTTGGATTTGGTCCCGAAACGACCGGGTTTGGGGGGCGGGGCTTGTTCAATCCATTGGACGCATTGGGCTTCGTCTGCGCTGACAAAGTCCGCGCCTTTTGGAATGCGGTAGTTTTCTCCGGCTCGGGTCAGGTAAGGTCCCCAACGGCCTTGGATCATTTGGATTCCGCTGTCCGGAAAATCTTTGAGGAGGCGGGCGGCCGCGGCTTGTTGTTTGGCGATAATTAGCTCCACGGCTCGTTCGGTAGTGAGGGTAAACGGATCGTCCACTTTGGGAATGGAAACGAACAAATCACCCCATTTGACGTATGGACCAAAACGACCTGCGCCCACAGTCATGCCCTGCCCCTCATGCTCCCCCAAGGTGCGGGGAAGACGAAACAAATCCAAAGCATCGGCGAGATCGAGCTGTTCCATAATCATCCCTGCCTTCAACTTGGCGTACTGCGGTTTGGCTTCCGGGTCTTGGGGGTTAATGCGGGCCACCACAGGACCGTAACGAGCCATCCGAACGGAGTACATCAAACCACCGTCCATGCCCAGTTCGCGTTCGCCGTTAACACGTTCGCTCTCCTCCGTAGCTTTGGTAACCGTCTGATGGAAAGGCTGGTAGAAGGTGTCTAGCATTTTGGCCCAATTCAATTGGCCATCGGCAATGCGGTCAAAATCTTCTTCCACCTTGGCCGTGAATCCGAAGTCCATCACCTCGGGGAAATGCTGCAATAAGAAATCGTTGACCAGCATGCCGATATCCGTTGGGCGAAGTTTGTTCTTGTCAGCCCCGGTAATTTCTTTAAGGGTTTGTTTGACCAAGGCAGAATTAGGCTGTTGTTCCAACACGCGGTATTGCCTTTCAACCCCCTCCAATTCGGCCCGCTCCACATAGCCGCGGTCCTGAACAGTGCCAATAGTAGGCGCGTAGGTAGAGGGTCGGCCTATGCCCAATTCTTCCAATTTCTTGACCAAACTCGCTTCAGTATAACGGGATGGAGGACGGGAATAGCGTTGCGTGGCGAGCAGGCGATCCACAGGGGTGAGGTCCCCTTGTTGGAGGGCCGGCAAACGAGCTTCTTTGTTGGAATCATCTTCGTTGCCTTCTTGATCATCCTCGTCCGCACTTTCCAAATACAATTTAAGAAAACCATCGAAGAGCAGCACTTCCCCTTCGGCTACAAACTCTTCCTTCAAGGTTGGTGTGCTTAGGTTGATACGGGTTTTCTCCAATTTGGCTTCCGCCATCTGGCTTGCAACGGCACGTTTCCAAATCAATTCGTAGAGAACTTGCTGGTCCTTTTCGAGTTCCGGGAGACGTGATATGGTGAAGTCGGTGGGACGTATGGCCTCATGGGCTTCTTGGGCCGCCGCAGATTTGGTTTTGAATTGACGACGATGGTAGTATGGTTCGCCGTAAGATTGTCGTATGGCTTGTGCCGAAGCCTCCAATGCGGTTTCCGACAGGTTGACCGAGTCGGTACGCATGTAGGTGATATGCCCTGCTTCGTAAAGTCTTTGCGCGATACGCATGGTTCTTGTGACACCGTACCTCAATTTGCGGGACGCTTCCTGTTGCAGCGTGGAGGTCGTGAAGGGTGCGGCAGGGCTCTTGATGGCGGGCTTTTTCTCGACGGCTTTGACGGACCAATCGCATTGTACGGCCATTTGGATCCATGGACTTACCTCTTCTTCGAGGTCAAAACGTCGGTTGAGTTCGGTTTTGAAAGGTGCCTGAGACGCGGCTTTGGTGGATGTGGGTTGGAACCATCCGTTCACCCTGAAAGCAGCCTGGGGCTTGAAAGACGAAATTTCTCTTTCCCTATCCACCAAGATCCTGACCGCGACGGACTGCACCCTGCCTGCTGAAAGGGAAGGCTTGATCTTGCGCCATAGCAAAGGAGATAATTCGAACCCGACTAAGCGATCGAGAATTCGGCGTGCCTGCTGGGCCATGACCAAATCCTGGTCAATACGACGGGGATTGGCGACGGCAGCAGTGATGGCAGGCTTGGTAATTTCATGAAAAACAATACGGCGGGTTTTGGCCTCTTGCAATTCCAGGACCTCCTGCAAATGCCAAGCAATGGCTTCTCCTTCGCGGTCTTCGTCCGATGCCAACCAGACTACCTCGGCTTTTTTGGCTAGATTGCGGAGCTCGGCGACCATTGCCTTCTTGTCGTCAGGAACAGCATAGGTGGCGGCATAACCTTCATCAACCTTAACGGCATGGTTGCCTTTAATTAGATCGCGGATATGCCCAAATGACGACTTTACCAAAAAATCGTCCCCTAGGTAAGAACCAATCGTTTTGGCTTTGGCGGGGGATTCAACAATCAAAAGGTTTTTGGCCATAAAGGAATTTTCGGAGGCAAAGTAAAGGCCAAGTATCCCCGCAAGGATATTTTTGATTTGATTTGCGTGGATTTTGCAAGTTGAAGCCCCAGAATCCCTCTGGCTTACTTGCTCCCACCAGCCCACTACCTTTAAATATAGTCCATGCCTTCAGGCCTCAGTATTTTGGTTCCTGCTTACAACGAGGAACATACCATTTTGCCAATTTTAGATCTTTTGCTTACAACGCAACTGCCTGATAATATGGATAGAGAAATCATTGTGATCAATGATTGCTCCACCGATATGACCCGATATCTCCTAGATGGTTTTGCACAGCGCCACCCTGAACTTCCCCTCAGGATTGTACACCAACCTTCCAACCAGGGCAAAGGAGCAGCCATTCGTCAGGCCATTGCTATGGCCTCTATGGATTACCTGGTCGTGCAGGATGCAGACTTGGAATACGACCCGGCGGAGTTCAAGATTCTGCTTGCCCCTTTGATGGCGGGCAAGGCTGACGTGGTGTACGGTTCGCGGTTCATGGGGGGCAAACCTCACCGCATTCTCTTTTTTTGGCATACGGTTGGCAACAAGTTCCTGACATTCCTGAGCAATGCCTTGACGAACTTGAACCTTACGGATATGGAAACCTGCTACAAGATGATGCGGATTTCGGTGGCTCAAAGCCTGAGGCTGCAAGAAAACCGCTTTGGTTTTGAGCCGGAGGTGACGGCGGCATTGGCGGGCATTCCAGGGATCCGCATTTACGAGGTGGGCATTTCCTATTACGGACGCACCTATGCCGAAGGCAAGAAAATCAATTGGAAGGACGGCTTCAGGGCCATTTATTGCATTTTGAAATACAACATTTGGGCCAAGGTTTCTTCGCGTTGAGCAGATACGTCGCCGGACTGTGGCTGGCTTTGTTGGCCTTGGGCGTGGTATTCGCGGGCATTATGGTCGACCTCATGGAGGTCGACGCGGCCCAGTACGCCTCCATGGGGCTGGAGATGAACGACAGCGGCCAATGGGTGCAGCTGCACGAGCATGGGGCCTTGTATCAATCAAGGGGCTATCCTGACAAACCGCCTTTGGTGTTCTGGGCCGCTGCCCTCGGCACCAAGGTGCTGGGGGCAACCAATGCCGGCGCCAAAATCATTTCCGTCATCGTTGGCTTGTTGGGCATTTGGGCCATAGGTCGTTGGGCCTCCGAATTGCTGGGTCCACCTGCACTTTGGCCTGCCCGGGCATTCTACGGCGCCAACATCGGCATGGGTTTGATGCTGCAGGACGTGCGGACCGACACCCTGCTGGTGGCTTTGGTCTCATTGGCCGGTTGGCAATCCCAGATTTGGAAAAGAACTGGGGCATGGACTCCTGCTTTGTTTGCGTTTGCATTCCTCGCCTTGGCTATGTTGGCCAAAGGCCCCTTGGCCTTCATGACCCTCACGGCTGCCTTGGGCGGTCATGCCCTCTGGAACAGAGATTACAGCATTCTTAAGCGTGCTTCCTTCTGGGGCGGTTTAGCCGTCATGTTCCTCATCCTACTTCCTTGGCTATGGGGTCTTTACCAACAATGGGGATGGGAAAAGGGCGTACGCTATTACCTGTGGACCCAAAACTTTGGACGGATCACCGGCGAAAACCCTTGGGCTCACCAAGCAGATTACAGTTTTGTATTCCACAATTTATTATGGTCCTTTCTCCCCTGGGTTGTTTTGTTGCCATCTGCCTTGTTATGGGCTCTACGTCATCCATGGCGACATCGTGAATTGTCTTCCATGAGCCTGACCGCGTGGATATTGTTAGTAATAGGGCTCAGCATCAGCAAATTCCAGTTACCCCATTACGTTTATATCTTGTGGCCTTTTCAAGCCCTCATGATAACCCAATGGTGGGTTCAGGCGCAGCCTCTTGGCCAATCCATAACGATTTCTTGGATGGCGATGAGCCTTTTGGGCTTGCTTTTCAGCATTGGAGTGGATTATGTCTGGATTGGATATCCACTGGCCACCTTGACTTGGTCTGCAGGACTTGCCGTTTCCTGGTTCATTAAGGGGCGCAACGCCTTGTTTATGGGCAGTTCGGCCTTGCTCTTGACTCTTCTTGTTTTGAATGGACTCTTCTACCCCAGGCTCATGGCCTACCAAGCCTCCAGCTGGCTCGGAAAATGGGCCGCCGATCACAGTCTTACACCTCAACTTGAACGAGTATGTTGCGAAGATGAATCCATCCACGCCCTGCACTTTTACAGCAAGAGGGTGATCCCAAAATGGTCAGCGGATTCTGCCATCCCCGGAAATTCCTACACCGTCTATGCTTCCAAAAAATGCGCCGATTCCCTCCGAACCCTGGGCATGACAGTCGAAACCCTTCAGGAAATGCCTTCCATCAAAGTCACAAGGTTATCCCTTCCTTTCCTTAATCCCAAGACACGGATTCAGCAATGTTCCACTTCAGGAATTTACCAGGTTATTCCTTAAATTCGCCACCCTTTCACCATAGGCCTCTCTCTTTCACTCAAAGCCCTCTACTCAAAGCCCTCTGCAAACCATGAGCCTGATTGGACTGGATGCCATCCTGAAACTCCCCGCAATTCAAAAAGCCGCGCAAACAGCCGCGAGGCTTAATGTGCCTTGTTACCTTGTCGGGGGAGTGTTACGGGATGCTCTTTTGCATCGGCCTATCAAGGATATTGATTTACTGGTGGTGGGTAACGGCCCTGACTTTGCCACGGAATGGGCTGGTGATTTGAAAGGCAAGCCCAAGGTGCATTTGTTTCGGAATTTTGGTACCGCCATGCTTGAGATCAAAGATCTTCAGTTCGAAGTCGTTGGTGCCCGACGCGAATCCTATCACAGCGATAGCCGTAAGCCTATCGTGACCAACGGAACCCTCGAAGATGACCTGTCTCGAAGAGATTTCACCGTCAATGCCCTAGCCTATGAACTATATCCCAACTTTGGTCAGTGGATAGACCTCTTTCAAGGCACTCACGACCTTGAGGACGGTATTCTCATCACCCCTTTGGATCCGGATATAACCTTTTCGGACGACCCATTGCGCATGATGCGGGCAATACGCTTTGCTGCGCAATTGGGCTTCGAAATCCATCCCGAAACCCTGGCCTCCATCACCCGCGGTGCAGATCGAATTCGCATCGTTTCCATGGAGCGAATCACCGAAGAGTTCAACAAGATCCTGCTCAGCCAGCGACCCGCCAAAGGCTTGGGACTCCTCTACGATACCGGCCTCCTAGCGATTATTTTCCCGGAATTAACCCTCCTTCAAGGCATAAAAATTATTCAAGGCAAGGGCCACAAAGACAATTTCTACCATACCCTGCAAGTAGTCGAAAATTTGGTGTTAAGATCCGAAGACCTTTGGCTGCGTTGGGCCGCCTTGCTCCACGATATTGCCAAGCCCCAGACTCAGCGATTCGAAGATGGGGTGGGTTGGACTTTTCATGGCCACGAGGAATTGGGAGCCCGAATGGTCCCCAACATCTTTCGCCATTTCAAATTACCCTTGGATAGCACCATGACCAAGGTCCAAAACTTGGTACGCCTTCATTTGCGCCCCATTGCCCTTACCAAATCCAAAGTGAGTGATTCCGCCATGCGTCGCCTTTTGTTCGAGGTGGGCGAAGACATCGACGATTTAATGGAACTATGTCGCGCCGATATCACCTCCAAAAACGAAGCCAAAGTCAAGCGATACCTCCAAAACTTCGAGGACCTGGACCGCCGATTACGTGAAGTAACAGAGGCTGACCGGATGCGGCTATGGCAACCACCACTGGGGGGCGCTGAAATCATGGCTACCTTCGCATTGGAACCTGGTCGCCAAGTTGGGCTGATCAAGAACAAGATACGTCAAGCGATCTTGGATGGAGAAATCGAAAACGACCCTATCCAAGCTACCAATTTGATGCTTCGCCTGGGTCAAGAGCTTGGGCTCAAGGTCCAAATTACACCCTCCAATTTGCCTCAAGATTGATTTCCAAAAAGGTATTGACAAAACGAATTTCCTTCTTGAAATTAGCACCCTGCTTAGAAACTAATTGCCATCCTCCTTAACAACCCTTATGTCTGTTTACCGCTTCAAGGTCATCATCGAAGATTACGAAGATCTTTTCAGGGAAATCGAAGTCAAGTCAAATCAAAGTTTTGAGGATTTGCATTTCGCCATTCTCAAGGCCTTTGGTTTTGACCTTAAGCATCCGGCGTCGATTTTTTACAGCGATGACCTTTGGCATATGGAGGACGAAATTGCCTTCAAGGACATGCCCTATAGCCTGGTCAGCAACGGGATTCCCATGATTTCCACCAAGCTTAGCCAATACATCGACGACCCGCATCAACGTTTCATCTACATTTATCAATCCAACGAAGATGCCTGGGCCTTTTTGCTAGAATTGGTTTCCGTGGGCTCGCCTGCTTCCGACGAAGTCATTTTGCCCAGGGTAGTGAAAGCAGAAGGTGAAGCCCCCAAGCAATACAACCCCAAAGCCGCTTTGACGGCCAAACCTGGTTCGCCGTCTGCGGTCCCTACAGCCGCAGTAGAGGCCGTTCCATCAATCAATGACGATCAGGAACCCGATGCCGAAGATTTGCAAGAAGACCAACTCTTTGAACAAATCGAGACTATGGGCAAATCCCGTAAATCCTCCTCGCTTGATTTGGCGGGCACTGGCACAGCCTCCGAAATCCCGGACGGCTTTGTATTGGATGATGACTCGGATTCAGGTTTGTCGGATAACGAGGACGATGACAACCAAGATCGGGATGATGATAATGACGACAATGGTGACGATGACGATTACCGTGGTGGAGGGCGCGGTCGCTCTGGTGATTATGACCAAGGCGATTACTGAACCTGCTTTTGACGCAGGTCTATCCCTACCCCAAATCATCTTGGTGGTTGGCCCCACCGCTTCAGGTAAAACAGCATTGGCTCTGGCCCTGGCCTCCCATACGGCAGGGATCATTATCTCGGCTGATTCAAGGCAATGTTACAGGGAGATGGCCATAGGCTCCGCCGCCCCTACGGCCGATGAAATGCAAGGTATTCCTCATTACATGGTTGCCGATCGCTCTGTGAACGAGCATCTTAGCGCTGGCCAATTCGAGCAAGAAGCCTTGCAATGTATCGCCCAGGGTATCGCTCAGGGCCGACAAATCATTGTTTGCGGGGGGGCAGGACTTTTTATACAGGCTTTGGTGGAAGGACTAGATGATCTGGGTAACGCAGACCCTATGATTCGAACCTACTGGCTACAGCGCTACCGAACAGAAGGATTGGCCGCTTTGCAGAAAGAAATTCTTCTGCGCGATCCAGACTATGCCGCGCAAGCCGACATGAACAACCGTCAACGCTTGCTTCGGGCTCTCGAAATCATGGATAGCCGTGGACAGAAAGTCTCGGACCTTCGTACCCAAAGCGCCAAGAACAGACCCTTTCGATGTTGCTGGATCGGCATCAATCCTGAACGTTCTGTACTTCATGAGGCGATCAACATGCGAGTGGACCACATGGTGAAACAAGGTTTGGAGAAAGAAGCAGCTGCCCTTTACCCCTGGGGTTTGGTTAAAGCCTGCCAAAGTCCGGGATACCGCGAATGGGAGGCTTACTGGAACGGATCGATTGACCATACCACCTGCGCAGAACAAATCAAGCAGCATTCCCGACAATATGCCCGCCGTCAATTGACTTGGTTTCGTCGAAATCCCGATATCCACTGGATACCCCCTCCAATCACGAAAACCCCTGCACGTCTTGAATGGGTTATTCGTAATTTACCAATTGACTAAAGCAGTATTAATCTTCACCATGGAAACCTATTTCTTTGCTGGCCTAAGCCCCGAAGGTTCCTTTATGCTCAGCGAGGAGGAAAGCAAACACCTGATCAAAGTTCGTCGACATCAACCCGGGGACAGGGTACGCATTGCCAACGGTCTTGGACTCATTGCAGAATGCGAACTTTCTGAACTCCAATCCTCCCAAGCCACCTTACTCATTTTAAATTCCACTCAGCACTCTTGGCCCGAACCCCGTATTCACCTGGCCGTTTCACCTTTGCACCACGAAGACCGCTGGGAATGGCTGCTCGAGAAAGCTACCGAACTCGGCGTGTACCGAATCAGCCCTGTGCTCTGTGAGCGAACCGAACATTACCGTTGGAAACTCCCCCGTTATTCGCGCATCTTGGAATCAGCCCTCAAACAATCCTTGCGCACCCACCTGCCGATCTTGGACCAACCCATGCCTCTCTCCCAATTTCAATCCGAATCCAATGCCGTGACCTACATCGCGCATTGCAATGCAACTGCCGCGGAAGATACCCCACGCATTCCCTTGGACCTTATGGATACCTCCCGTAACACATGCCTAATGATAGGCCCCGAAGGTGATTTCCACCCCTTAGAAATTCAAAGTTTGGTCGAAGCAGGGGCCATACCCCTTTCGCTAGGTCCATTACGCTTACGAACGGAAACTGCGGTTCTTACAGCCCTTAGTCGCTTTCTCCGAGGAAACATGGCCCGAGTCCGCACCGTCCTCCTAGCCATCCTCCTACCCTTGGTCTTGACCTGCCTCGGCTCCATCTTTCCTGCTTCAGCCCAAAACAATAGCCAGCGTGCCAACGCTGCACCAGTTCGCTCTGGGCATATTGCCTTGGGCCGCCTCAAATACCAAGGTGGGGGCGATTGGTATGCCAATCCCACATCCATACCCAATCTGGCCAGGTTTTGCAATTCCGGTTTGGGTACCTCTCTTTCGCTTCAGGAGGAGATTGCCGATGCAGGCAGTCCAGACCTCTTTCGCTTTCCATGGATACACATGACCGGGCATGGCCGTGTCGTCTTCAACGAACAGGAAGCCCGTAACCTTCGAGCCTATCTGACAGGTGGGGGTTTCTTACACGTGGATGACAATTACGGAATGGACCCTTATGTGCGCAGCGAATTCAAGAAAGTCTTTCCTGATCTGGAATGGACCCGCCTGCCAGACAACCATCCCGTGTACCTCAAGCCCTATCCCATGGCTGCAGGTTTACCCAAAATCCACGAACACGACGGAAGGCCCGCCGAAGGTTTGGGCCTCGTTTGGCAAGGTCGTTTGGTGGCCTATTATTCCTACCAATGCGATTTGGGAGACGGATGGGAAGATACCTCAGTCCATCGGGATCCGGAAGCCTTGCGTACCACGGCCCTGCAGATGGGCGCCAACCTGGTACGCTACGCCTTCGAACAATAATCTGCGCGGATGGCAGATGCAAGTTCGCCGACCAATGCCGGGCCACGGTACACCAAACCGGTATACACCTGCACCCAAGAGGCGCCGCATTGCATTCGTTGCCATGCATCCTGGCCACTCATGATGCCTCCCACCGCAACCAGCGCAGGCAAGAACCCTTCCTCCTCACCATAATGACGCATCGCCTCCAAGATGGCCAATGACTTGGAGGCCAAGGGCGCACCGCTAATTCCGCCATGGCCTAGGCGTTCGAGCTCCTCTGGAGAAGTCTTCAAACCAACACGATCTACGGTGGTGTTGGTCAAGACCAAGCCCGAAATACGGTGTTTGCTCAACACATTCCACAAGGATTGCCACTGAGCAGGTTCCATATCGGGAGCTAATTTGATGCAAATAGGACGAGAATTCGCTTGCTGACAAGGTAAATTATTAATGTGTTGTAACAAAGAATTTATAAAATTCGCTTCCTGCAATTCCCTGATTCCGGGGGTATTGGGCGAGCTCAAATTGATCGTGAAATAGTCCACCCAAGGATGCAATTGCTCGAAACACTTGAGATAATCCCCCAAAGCTTCTTGGTTGGGAGTGTCTTTGTTTTTGCCAATATTGGCACCGACCACCAGGCCCGAAGGACGATACCTAAGCCGCTTTATCGCAGAAGCCACACCCCCGTTGTTGAAGCCCAGACGGTTGATCAGAGCCTCGTCTTGCAGCAAACGAAACAATCGAGGTTGCGGATTACCGGACTGTGGCCTTGGGGTCAAGGTACCTACTTCCACCGACCCAAAGCCCATGGCTTTCCAAACGTGGAGGTAGCGGGCATCTTTGTCAAAGCCGGCGGCCAATCCCACCCTGTTGGGCCAATGGAGCCCCAAACCTTCCCAAGGATCATGCACCTTAGGCCAAAATTGAGCCCATAACCAGGCCATGCCGGGGATTCGCAACAAGACCGAAGCCAAGTTAAGGGTAAGATGATGCGCCCTTTCGGCATCCAATCGGAACATGACCTGGCGCAATAGCGAATACATGCCCCAAAGATGCGCAGAACCTTGAAGAAAATCAGCCTTTCATGGCCCTAAGCATTTCCCTTTTGCCGGGAGGGCCGGGCAAGCGCTCCACCAACAAGCCTGCCTGCAGAAGATGCCGCCGGAAGGCACCTTGTGCGCCGTAGGTGACCATGACCCCTCCCTTGGTTAAGCGTTCCACCAACAGAGACACCGCCTGTTCACCCCATAGTTCCGGCTGCGCAGAAGGACCAAAGGCATCGTAAAAGATCACCTCGTAAACCCCTTCCAAGTTCTGTACCCATCCCTGAGGCAATACCTTCATAACAATATGACTTTCATTGAATTCTGTTCTAAATGCCAGGTGTTCTTCAGGCCCTTCCCCTCCTCCCTCCAAGAAACGTTGAATGAAGGAAACGTCCTGCAGGGAACTGTAAATAGACCTGTACCCTGCAAGCCAATCCTCCCGTGCCTCATCACGCATATGCACACCGTAATTCAATTCTCCCAAAAGCAAAGGATCCAATGGACTGGTTTCCAAGGCAGTATAGGACCAATTCACAAGGTGCGCTCCTTTTCCTGAAATGTTCTCACTATTTGGGATCCATGTTGCTAACCTCCCTCGCCACGCTTCCAAGACAAGGGACGCATTGAGCCCTGTTCCCAAACCCAACTCCAGAACCCGCAGCGGTTTCAAAGAGTTTTGACCCATGGCCAACCAAAATTCCAGACCATTTTGAATAAACACATGCCTTGACTCGGTCATCGCTCCGTGACGGCTATGAAAAGTTAATTGACCATCTGCTGAAACCAAGGTATGAGAACCATCCATCGTGGCGACGATCTCCCAAGAATGGGGGCCGCCATAAGTCCCCTTGGGTTCACCGATCTCGTGCATGATCGCAAAGTAAGCCATGAGCGAGGCCACAGGAGTTTATCTGTAAAGTTCAAGACCGAGAACCATGAACGGCATGCCTTTGGCGGAGCGAATGCGTCCACAACGCATCGAGGATTTGTTGGGACAGGACTCCTTGCTCAGCCAAGGGGGTCTGCTGACCGGCATGATCCAGCGAGGCGCCCTACCCTCCATGATCCTCTGGGGGCCACCAGGCTGCGGCAAGACCACCCTAGCCAAGCTTCTGGCCGTCAGCACCAAGCAGCCCTATCACCCGTTCAGCGCGGTGGATACCGGAGTCAAGGAAGTGCGCAATGTTATCGAACAAAGCCACGGCCTGTTCAAGCCTTTGCTTTTCCTGGACGAAATCCACCACTTCAACAAAGCCCAACAAGACGCTTTGTTGGGTGCCGTGGAACAAGGCCGCATCACCCTCATCGGGGCTACCACCGAGAACCCTTCTTTCAGCCTGAATCCCGCCTTGCTTTCCCGATGCCAATTACTCGTCTTGCAACCCTTGTCCACTGAAGATCTTCTCCAACTTGCCCGAAGAGCCCTTGCCCAAGACCCTATCTTGTCCACCAGGCAAGTACCCTTGACCGAATGGAGCGCACTCCTACGGCATGCCCAGGGAGATGCCCGTCGTTTGCTCAACCTTCTGGAAATGTTATGGAACGCTGCTGAAGGTGCGGAAGCCGTCCTTGACGATGCATTGGTTGCATCGGTTATTCCGCATTTCCTAGTCTACCATGACCGGGATGGAGGCCAGCATTACCGCCTGATTTCAACACTCATCAAATCCGTTCGTGGTTCAGACCCCCAGGCTGCCGTTTATTACTTGGCCAGGTTGGTGCTAGGCGGCGAGGACCCTGTCTTCATTGCGCGAAGGTTGCTCATCTTGGCCGCCGAGGATATAGGCCTTGCCAATCCGCATGCGTTGATTCTGGCCCAAGCCAATATGGAGGGCGTGGCCAAAATAGGTTATCCGGAAGCCCGCATCTTGCTCAGCCAAACCGTGCTGTACCTCAGCCTCAGTCCCAAAAGCAATTCCGCCTATCTGGCCATCGACAACGCTTTGGATTTCATTCGAAGGGAGGATAGCCTTCCCCCGGTTCCCGAAGCCCTAAGCAATGCGTTAACCAACCTGAACCACCAAATGGGCTTTGGCCAAGGCTACCTATACAGCCACGAAGGCCCTCACCATTTCATCCCCCAACCTTTCATGCCCGATGGCCTGCACGGCAAGGTTTTCTACCAGCCCGTTTCCAACCCCCACGAATACAACTACCGCGACTGGCTGCAGACCCATTGGCCTCATTATCCTTTGGACCCACCCGATTCTGTGGACCCACCCGGCTAACCCTAGCCCACATCCTGACCCAAGACCCCGCTAAATTCCACG
>SYHX01000060.1 GCA_005799025.1 Bacteroidota bacterium
CAACACGGCGCGCTGAGCTGTGGCCTTTACTGCACCGATGCAGGCTTGGCTGACCGTTTGGCTGACCGTTTGGCCGATGCCTTTGTCCCGGTTTCGTTGAACTTGACCGGTCCCATTTACTTGAACCAACATGCCGCTTTTTCAGATTTCCACGGGACAGGTGGCAATGCCGCAGGGACCGCTTCCTTTTGTGATGCCAATTTTGTAAACCAACGCATGGTTTGGGTCGGTCGCCGCGATATGGTCGCCGTTCACCCCAACGCCTAATCTCATGAACCAACCACTTTCGCTTACCGTTGATCAACTCGTTCAGGAAACCGCGGATGCCCTCCTGATTTATTTTCGAACGGACCAAATCCAACCTTTTGTCCCCGGGCAGTTTCTAACCCTAATGGTGAACATCCAGGGGACCACCCATCGACGCTCGTATTCGATCTTCACCGATCCAGCACAGCTTCCCCAAATCGGGGTCTGCGTCAAGCGTTTGCCCAGAGGATTGGTTTCCAATCATTTGCTGGACCACCTCCACGAAGGGGATCGCTTGGATGTTTTGCCTCCCTACGGGAATTTTGCCCTGGACCCCGCCAGGCCCACCCTTCCTTCGTTGGTCCTGTTGGGCGCTGGTTCGGGCATTACCCCCTTGTTTTCGATGTTATCCATGGCCTTGCGCCATCTCTCGGCTCCCGCCATCCAACTGATCTACGGTAGCCGCAGTGCGAATGAGGTCATCTTTGGCAAGGCCTTGAACCGCCTGCAGGATGAATACCCTCATCGCCTTCAGGTGGTGCATTGTTTGAGCCGCGGTCTGCAAGGTCAAGAAGCGCTCCAAGGACTAGTCCATCACGGTCGCATCGATGCCACGGTCCTTGCCCAGCATCTCACCAATCGGGAGGCCTCTTTTTACCTCTGCGGTCCCGAAGGCTTGGTGCACGATACCGAGCACTGGCTCCAAGCCCAAGGCATTGCGGGCCATCGCATTCACAAGGAACTCTTTTTTCAATCCAGCCCCAAGGTGGAAGCGCCGTCTCCGACACCCAGTTCGGTGGACGATGATCCCGGTGCGCTCCCCGTTGTCACCCTCAAGGTGGACGGCAAGGTCTATGAATTTGCCGTAGAACCTGGACGGTATATTTTGGAAACGGCTCTGGAACAAGGAATTGATTTGCCCTACGCCTGCACCATGGGGGTTTGCGGCATGTGCCGTGCCAAAAAAATATCCGGTGAAATGTCGATCGGCGATCAGGAAGCCATCAGCGCCTCCGAAATCGCCTCTGGAGCCTGCCTCACCTGCGTTGGTCGCCCTCTATCCAATCGCCTGGTCATCGACTACGATGTCCCGAACTAGGGAAGTGGCTATGCACTTTTAATGCGTACCAAAGCACCATAGTCGTGACGTATTTTTAGATATCTGAACCAATGCATAGAAATAATTTCTGAAAGCATTCGACGACGTAATCGAAAAGTACGGTAATGAATCAACAGGCCCAAATAGGAATTTACCGAGCACAAAAAATCTAAAATCTGCCTCTTATTTATGCATCCGTCTTTTGAATCTATGATTCGGTTATGCTTTTTGATGGACGAATAGAAATTTCCTTTGATTCGATTCGCTGAATAAATTCGACCAGGTTTGATAATAGCCCCCAAGAATTGAAAGCCATGAACAGCAGGCTGCATATAAACCTTGCGCGGATGCAAGGTCAATCCTAGATCAGTTCGTAGAAATGCAGCAATACGAGGAATAGCTGCCTTCAGCCGTGCAGGGTTCGTATCCATCAATACAAAATCATCCACATAGCGTCCATAGGATCTGAAACACAATGCCTTCGTTACGAAGCGATCCAAAGAATGCAGGTAGAAATTGGCAAAGATTTGGCTGGTCAAGTTGCCTATAGGCAAACCACAATACGAGGGACTATGAAACAAACTTTTGTCAGGCGGCAACCCATCCCAATCGGAGGGAAGACCACGAATTACACAACGCATATCAGGGCGGCTGTGAACAAGTGACGAGGCCGTCTCCAGCACAAGATTCAAATCATCGCAATTGTATCTGGCCACCAAGAAACGTGTCAATCGTTGCATCAGCAGGTTCCGGTTAATATGCATGAAAAAACCTCGGATATCTAGTTTGAGAATCCACAGTTGTCGCCCATGTGTTTTCATGCCGTCTTCCATGAAACCAGCCATTCGCTGAATTCCGTAGTGTGTACCTTTGCCTATGCGACAGGCGTAACTATCCTCAATAAAATAGTCCTCAAATAGATGATTTATTTTGGCGATGAGCCAATGATGCACGACCCTGTCCCTGAACGAGGATGCAAAGACCTCCCGCTTAACAGGATGCCTAACCACAAAGGCATAGCAGGGGTCAGGATTGTAACGGCCATGGATCATATCCTCGGCTAAATTGAAAATATGTGACTCAAAATCCAACTCAAACTGCAAGGCACTTAGGGTGTTGCGCTTGTTTCTTCGACAAGCAAAGTAGGCCTCGAACAGTTCCACCTTTAGCCGAGACTGATCCGGTACTTTGTGAAACAAATCCAATTGCATACACTACAGGTTATGGGGGAATCAGCATTGAACTTCAAACCCCAATATAATAAAGCAAAAACCCCCGGAGATTCCGGGGGTCGATTGAGGTAAATCCCTGCAGCAGCGAACCGAGAAGCCGTTGGTACGGTTGTTGTTGTTGCGGTTAATGTTGCTGTTGTTGTTGTTCAGGTTGCGGTTCCAGGCATTGGACCCGGAGAAGACGGAGGAGGACCACCAATATCCGTTGTTGGTCATGTTGTTGAAATCTCCGTTATTGTTCCGAAGGCCGCCAGGCAGGGCAAAAGCTGAAGTAACCACTCTTGAATCAGCTACCATAATTACACTTTATATATGACAGCGGGTTACCGGATTTACGATGCTCACTTCCAAGAGCCATGACTCTTGAAACTCTGGCAAAACGAAGTTAGGAGGATTTACGATGCCATGCAGCAAGTTGTTTTGAGATTTTTTCAACATGTTCATTCAATTGGACAAAAGGTTCCAAAGGGATCTCTTTGAGGTCTTTGAGCAAGCGAATGGACAAACGAATTACCTCCAATCGCTCACGCGCCATTGTGAGATGTTCTCTTTTGTCGTCACTTGTATTGGCCCGGTACAATAGCAATACCAACTCGAAGACATCCTTTTTGATTCCCTCTCCAAGGGTATAGCGTGTATCCTTGCGGAAATTCTTGGATAATCCGTAAATCCTAAGGAGCAGATCGTAACAATCCTTGTAAACGGGTAATTCGGTAAATAAGGCCATTGACTTGGGAGTGATTTAAATTTTTAGTTGCGTCGCCCGCCGCTTTAAAGCGGCGGGCGACGGACTTCTTGCCAATAACATTTCATGAAGCCCCCTCCCTTACGGTCGGGGGCAATGGTCAAATGGTCTAATCCCCCTACCCACTACCCTAATCCCTGCAGCAGCGAACCGAGAAGCCGCTGGGACGGGTGGTGTAGCCGCGGTCACTGGTGCTGTCGTTGCCGTTCAGGCTGCGGCTCCAGGCATCGGACCCGGAGAAGACGGAGGAG
>SYHX01000061.1 GCA_005799025.1 Bacteroidota bacterium
GCTGCTCCTAAGAAAGCCGCTGCTCCTAAGAAAGCCGCTGCTCCTAAGAAGGCTGCTCCTAAGAAAGCCGCTGCTCCTAAGAAGGCTGCTCCTAAGAAAGCCGCTGCGAAGAAGCCTGCTGCCAAAAAAGCAAGCAAACCCCGCACACCAGTAATCGGCAAGAATACTCCTGTAGGTTATGATGCGGTTAGGGCATCCATGAAGAAAAAGTAATTCTTCTAGATGCCTTTACCTTATTTCGGTAAATGTTCAGGGCCTATCCCCTGACTGGGATTTTTTCCGCGAACTGAACTGAAATAATTTACAACCATCGAGACGGTCTCTCGTTTGCCCAATCCGGGCGGAATAACGGGTCCCGTTTCGATGGTTTTTTCGTGAAAATCCATACCAATCATGACAATCGGAACCCCCGCAGACTGAGCAATATAATAAAACCCTGTTCGAAGGTGGGGTACATGACGTCGAGAGCCCTCCGGCGAAATGCCAAACAAAAAATCCTGATGTGCTTCAAACAATCCTACGATATTAGCCACCGTGTCCTCACGAACTGTTCTTATCACGGGGAATCCGCCCCAATAACGAAACAAAAAACCAAAGGGTGGCTTGAACAGTTCTGCTTTACCTACAAATTTTACCTTGATTCCCAAAGCAATTCTGGCTAGCAAAGCAACAGGGAAATCCCAGCTACTGGTATGCGGGCCTACGATAATTACTGCCTTGCGCAAATACAACGGGAACGTTCCCAAGCGCCAGCCAAAAAACCACAACACCCAATGAGCCAGTTTCTTATTCATTGTTCGATGATGTCTCTGCCATTTTTTCGTGATCCTTCTCTATCGGAACGATGCCTCCTGAAACAATGAACTTCATAAAATCTGTGGTGGGAACTTGGAGATTCTTGACTTGGGAGGATGAAACAAAAAAAACGTTTCCGGAAAAGTTATACGAATGAGGAAAATAAACGGACACCATACCCTCTAATCCTTCCGCCGGGATATCTTTCTGGGTCACAAACCCCGGTTTCCAACAACCGTTACCCAAATCCACCATGACCGCTTGGTTAAATTTCTTCTTGTCTCCCATAAAAGCCGAAGCCAAATCTTTGATGGAATTGTAAATAAGGCTGACCAAAGGCGTTTTGGACAAGGTTGCCTCGATCTTGGACCAAAGAGGTCTAAAGAGAAACATGGAGCCCAAATACCCAAAGCCAGTGATAAACACCAACAAGATTAACAGCCCAAGTCCTGGAATTCCTGTTTGAATTAACCCATCCAGCCAACGAACCAAGGATAGGGCCACATAAAGCGTTAAAGCTACAGGCGCTAATAAAACAAGACCGTTGAGAAAATATTGAAACAGGATTTTATGCGGTTTTTTCATAAGAATTTAGTTAGATGAAAATATATTACTCGGGGTCCACATCCAAGGCTATACGGATACCCTTGAATTCTCTGATAAGCGAAAGTTGATGAAGCGATGCGGGTAGGGATTCTCGAATTTTTTGGAAGATGCTAAGGTCTTTCTCTGCCTTAATCCACAGCTCCAAACGGTATTCATTTCGCAACATGGCAGTCAATGGTGGTGCGGGTCCTAGCAAACGCGATCCCAACCACGGTCTCCACCAAGATGCCAAGGTATCGGCTGATTTTTGAAGAATCTGAGCTTTGGGATGACTGAGCGTAAGTCGGATCAAACGAACATATGGGGGATACAGATGCTGCTGCCTGAAGAGTAGTTCCTGATCCATAAAGGAAGCATAGTCTTGCTTATGCAGCATCGTGAACAAAGGGTGATGAGGCATGCGCGTTTGAAGGAGAATGATACCTGTCCCTTGATGCCTGCCCGACCTGCCCGCCAATTGTGCCAAGAGTTGATAAGAACGCTCTTGGGCTCTGAACTGTGCGCGATGCAGGCCTTGATCGGCATCCAAAACACCTACCAAATTAACCCGCAGGAAGTCCAAGCCTTTGCTCACCATTTGGGTACCCACCAAGACGTGGATTTGACCTTTTTCGAATGCGTCCAAGGTTCTGCCGTAGGCTGATTTGCTTCGAACACTGTCCTGGTCCAATCGGCCAATAGAATAGCCCTCCAACAACAATTCTAATTCTTCCTCAATTTTTTCGGTGCCGTATCCTTTAAAATTCAACCGCGTACTCCCGCATGATACACAAGCCGGTGGCGTGCCAAAAATCTGCCCACAGCCATGGCAACGAAGACGGTGCTCCCATTTGTGGTAGATTAAGCCCAGATCACATTGGTCGCAACGTGCTGACCAGGAACAATCCTCGCAAACCAATTGCGGGGCATACCCTCTTCTATTCTTGAACAAAATCACTTGGTTGCCTAGCTTCAATTCGTTTCGAATAGCGTCAAGCAATGTTTTCGAAAATTCACCCTGCATTTTCCCAGCTAGTCTTTCTGCCCTGATATCCACCCATTGCCATACAGGGAGAGGTTGATTGGCAAAACGTGTTGGTAAGGTAACTCTAGTCATCTTTGAACGAGAACAGGATAACCAAGACTCAGGTGAAGGAGTCGCCGAACCCAAAACCACAGGAATTCCCCATCGATCTCCCATCCACAGGGCCACATCCCTTGCTTGGTAATACGGGGCCTTGTCTTGCTGCTTGTAGGATGGATCGTGTTCTTCGTCCACCACAATCAGACCCCATCGAGCCAAAGGCAGAAAAATACCAGACCGTGGGGCGACAACCATGGCAATCGATCCATCTCTTACCCCGTTCCACAACTCAACCCGTTCACTATCCGAATACCTTGAATGATAAACCCCGACTTCCGTATCTACATAATCAGCGAGGCGATTCACGAGCT
Source organism: Bacteroidota bacterium (assembly GCA_005799025.1). Lineage (GTDB taxonomy): Bacteria > Bacteroidota > Bacteroidia > UBA7662 > UBA7662 > SYHX01. The sequence continues at coordinate 2,836 of SYHX01000061.1, forward strand.
GATGGGTCAAAGCAATTTCTGGAACGAGGTACAGCACTTGTTGACCACGGGTCAATGCCTCTCGAATCAAGGCAAGGTAAACTATGGTTTTACCGCTTCCTGTAACACCGTGCAGAAGGACTGGCTTTTTCTGGGTAAAAGAATTCCTGCAAGCTTCCACAGCACGCTCCTGGGATGGGGTCCATAGAAGAGGCAAACAACGACCGGCACGTAAACGAATACGGCTCACGGTTTGGCTGGATTTGTACAGGAACCCCTTATCTGTCAATTCTTTCAATGCTGCATAGGGAATCTTGTCCCAACTCAATTTGCCTTTCAAATCGCTGAGACGAACAGATTCGTGGCGAGGGCTCAAGGCCATCAAGGCCAGCAGAATTTCAAGTTGTTTGGGGGCTTTCTCCAGCTTTGCCATAAGCTCAGAAATTCGATCTTTCCACGCAGATTGTACAGCAAACCACCGTTCCATTTTGGGACGAAAAGCACGTATCAAGGACTCCTGGGTCGAAGCCAAATCATTAGCCAACAATACCCTCAAATGAGGCAAAGGGGGATGAGGTTTCATCCATGCGGTGAGGGCGTCCAGGGAATAACCTTTGCCCTGCAACAAATGTCGCCACAAAGACAAAGTCAATGGCTTGAGCCCTTCCATAATGGAGGAATCCTGGCCATCCTGCATGGATAAACCAACAAATATGGACTCACTCGAAACGCGCAGCATGGACGGCAACCCGGCAAGCATCATTGAACCTGGCGCGCAGAAATAATAATCCATCATCCAATACCATAAATTCTGACCCAATGCGCCCCATATTGGTGAAGAATCAAGAATTTCCAAGGCATCTTTGACCGCAAAGGCTGGAGCTGTATCGGTCATGCTCCAAACCAAACCGCTGTATTGTTTGCGCTTGCCCAACGGCACCAAGAGCATACGGCCTACCCACTCTGAAGGGTCAGGAGGTGACAGAGTCCATGCCAAAGGCAAAGCATAGGTATAGACTCCATCCACACCCAGCGGCAAAATCACCTCAACATACCAGGTTTTGGGAATACTCACTTTACAAATTTAAGTACAAAGGAGTAGGAGTTCCGATGGACCGCGACCTGTTCGTAAATTGCTAGACCTATCCATGAATATTCAGGCCACCGCCCGCAAACAAAGCCTGATCCGTATGGCTGCTGAAGCTGGCTTCATGCACTGCGGCGTAGCTGTCGCGCGAAAATTGGACGAAGAGAGCGAACGACTGTATACTTGGTTGAAAGAAGGTCAACATGGCGAAATGCAATACATGGAACGGCACTTCGATGAGCGGCTTGATCCCAGACGCCTTCTCCAAGGCTGCCGTTCGGTCATTGTCCTTTTGCACAATTATTTTCCGACAAATTCCGAGCCCGATCCATCCTTGGGCGTCTCCATGCCAACGACCGACACCAAAGGTGAGCAGATTACCTGTCATCCCAAAATTGCTCGGTATGCCTGGGGAGAAGATTATCATCGCGTATTGAAGGACAAAATGCGGATACTAGTGGAACGCATGAAATCAGAATTTGGAAATTTCAGCTGCAGGGTGTTTACCGATTCGGCGCCTATCCTGGAGAAATCCTGGGCGGCACTGGCCGGAGCAGGGTGGATCGGCAAGAATACCAATTTGTTACAGAAACAAGCCGGAAGCTATTTCTTTTTATCGGAAATTCTTTGCGATCTGGAATTTGAAACAAACGAACCCGTTCAAGACCATTGCGGTCAATGCACCCGATGCATCGACGCCTGCCCTACCCAGGCTTTGGAACCCTACAGGTTAGATGCCTCCAAGTGTATTTCGTATTTGACCATTGAGTTACGCAAGAACATTCCCCAACAATTCGAGAACCACATGGATGGTTGGGCCTTTGGTTGCGATATCTGCCAAGAAGTCTGTCCGTGGAATCGCTTCGCCAAGCCCCATCAAGAACCCCGGTTTCAACCATTGCTCAACCAATGGCCCAGCGCTGAAGCTTGGTTGTCCATGAACGAAAGTGAATTTGAGGCAAAATTCCAACACAGCCCTATCGCTAGGGCTGGTTTGGACGGCTTACAAAAAAACGTCCGGTTCTTAAAGCATTCACGATGAATACCTTGATTATTAGAATTTACCAGAATCCATATTTTTGGCCCTTCCTTTTGGCATTTCTTGTCTTGGGAGCGTCTTTGCAATCGCTTTTGGCACCAAATTTTCCCTTAGGCCGAACCGAACACCTCTACACGGCGTATAACAATTATGTGATCTTCAAGCAGTCTTTTTTTCATTTGATAAATCACCAAAGTCTATACATCATGTACCCCAATGAGCATTGGGATTTGTTCAAATACAGCCCCACCTTTGCCTTGCTTTTTGGGGTATGGGCTGTGTTACCGGATTCTTTGGGGCTGTTGCTGTGGAATGGCTTGAATGCCTTGGTATGGTGGCAAGGAATTCGAGTTTGGCAACAAAATACCACGGTCCACCATGCCGCATTAAACGGCTGGTGGATGGGATTAGGGGCTGTGGAATTGATGACTTCCCTTCAAAACGAACAATCCAACGCCTTGATTGCTGGTTTGTTAATGTGGGCTTGGGGTGAGTGGGAACGTGGGGCCTCATCACGAGCCATCCTCATGATTATACTGACAGGGGTTATCAAGCTTTTTGGTTGGGCCGCTTTACTCCTCTGGTTGGCTTATCCCCACAAAGGGCGTAATTTTCTCATTGTACTAGTCTGGGGATTACTGTTGGCTGCATTGCCTCTGATGGTCATGAGCCCCTCCATCTACCTGTGGCAAATGAAGGAATACCTGCAGATGTTGGGACAAGATCATAGCCTTTCGTACGGGATTTCCCTGATGGGCTTTCTCGAAAAAACCATGCCCAGCCTTTGGAACAAGAACGTGGTACTCCTCTTGGGGTTGGGGATCATGGCCCTGCCCTGGCTAGTAACACTCTACCGAAAAACAACCTCAGAATACCGTGCCCTCGGACTTGCGGCCTTGATGATCTGGATGGTCATTTTCAACCACAAAGCTGAATCCCCCACCTTTGTGATCGCAGTAACCCCTGCACTTTGGTGGCTGCTCTGAACCCTTGAATTATGGACCACGCGCTTGATCTTAGTGGCCTTGATCATTTTCACCATCTTATCGCCTACCGACCTATTCCCTGTCGCCCTGCGAAGAGCATGGGTTGAACCCTTTCACTTGAAGGCATTACCTTGTGTGATGGTATGGGTGGCCTTGCAATGGACTATCTACCGAGAACTCTTTCAATCCAGGACTTCTCCGCTGACCACAACTGGCCAAGCGGATTGAAGAAGTTCGAGCATAGGCAACAACGCCTCAAGGTCCTGAGGCCCAAAATCATTGAGCCTCACACTGTCCAAATCAAGGACAGCTACCACCTCGCCCATCGCATGGAGGGGAATGACCAATTCCGATCGGCTTGAACTGCTGCACGCAATATGCCCTGGGAACTGATCTACATCAGGTACGATCATGGGCAAATCACGGTCCCAAGCAGTTCCACAAACTCCTCTGCCTTTGGCGATGGTAGTGCACGCCACAGGCCCTTGAAAGGGACCCAAGATCAAGGTAGAATCGGCTGATCGAACCCTGTAGAATCCGACCCACCACCAGCCGAAGCCTGCGGTAAGCAACGCACAAAAATTAGCAGCATTGGCTGTCCAACCAGCATTGGTGTCAAACAACGAGGCCCAATCGTGCGCAATCTGAGGATACCTCTCTGCACGATTTAACGGCTCGTTAAGGTCATACTGCAGATTGTGGGCCATCGCAATCTCCATTAATGGATGCGGCCTGAACGGCTACTGAAGTTTTCCATGACCCCCGCCTCGTAGTTCAAATACGCTTCCCAACGCGTCTGGACTTCGTCTTTAGGAAAATACGTTTGGGCAAGGTCCATGAACAATCGATAATGACCTGCTTCACTCACCATAAAGGCATGGTAGAAACGCCGTAGGTCAGCATCGTTACAGTGCAAGGAGAGTAACCGAAAACGCTCGCAGGAGCGCGCTTCAATGAGGGCGCAACAAAGGAGCCTTTCCAATAGTTTCTGTTCTCGGCTAAGACCGCGAGGCTGAAAAGCCAACAGAGCGACCACATACTCGTCGCTGCGTTGAGGGCCAAGGAGGATATCTCTTTTGGACATTTCCTCCAAAACAGCCCGAAAATGCCCCCATTCTTCGGTGACAATGGGCGAAAGTTCCTCGACAATGCGCGGGTAATCGGGGTATTGAATGATCAATGAAATGCAAGAGGATGCCGCCTTCTGTTCACAAAAGGCGTGGTCCACCAAAATATCGGCAATGGACTTTTCAGCAATTGCGGCCCATCGTGGATCGGTGGGTAATTTGAGTCCTAGCACGCTCAGCCCATATGCGCCTCAAGCAAGGCCACCAAATTTTGTTTAGGCACAACACCCACTTGTTTTTCAACAACCTGTCCGTTCTTGAACACCAACAAAGTCGGAATGCTGCGAATGCCGTATTGAGTGGCAATTTGGGGATTGCTGTCCACATCCAATTTACCGACCAGGGCCTTTCCGGACATTTCTTGCGCAATTTCTTCGACCACTGGTCCCA
>SYHX01000062.1 GCA_005799025.1 Bacteroidota bacterium
CATGCAAAGTAGCTCCTGTTGAACTTATTCCACCCACAGAATCTGTAGATACCGTAGGTGCATTTATACACTGGGTCTGTCCCATTACAGGAATGTGAACAAGGTTCCCTAAACCTACCAAGCCAAATAAAATAATTACATACTTCATTTTCTTCAAATTTTATCGAAAGATAGTCACTACCCCCCCTTTTAGAAGATTTTATTCAACTGAGTTCAACTAATAAGTGCAATTCATGAAAACAAACGGCAAAAAGACCTTTGGGGGCCTTTTATGCCGTTTGAACGAGCGCTGCAATCTTTGCATTGCAGATGAAAAAAAACTACACCCAGCTCAGTTTTGAACAATGGTACCAAATTGAGGCCCTTCTCCAAACGGGTAGGAGTCAAAAAGAAATCGCCCAACAAATCGGGGTACATCCTTCGACCATCTGCAGGGAATTTCGGCGCAATACGGCTCGAAGAAGACCCACAGCAGATTGTTATAGCTCAGAAATGCTGGGCGCAGGACAAAGGAATCGTAGAAAATCGAATCGATCAAATTCGATGTATTTTTTCCCCAAAAAGACCGAAATTCGTGAAATATCCCATTATTATTTCCGCCAAGTTGAAGAATTCCCTAACTACAGACCTGTAAGAAAATTTAAATACAAAACACCTAAGCAAGCAAAAAAAAGTTACAAGAAATACTTGAACTTACAACGCAATTCAGGTCTGTAATCAGGCTTTATTGTCCACCAAGGCGGTCACTAAGCGCCAAATTATATTTATGAGCAGTTTGAGAAGCCGTAAAATACCCTGCGTCCAGGTGGCGGATAACGCCCATTCCCGGATCGTTGTGCAAAACTCGCCGTAAACGCTCCTCGGCTGCCTCGCTGCCATCGGCCACAATGACCATCCCGGAATGAATGGAATAACCCATCCCGACACCTCCGCCGTGATGCAGGCTTACCCATGATGCCCCCCCCGCTGTATTCACCATGGCATTAAGGATAGGCCAATCCGCAACCGCATCCGAGCCGTCCAACATGCCCTCCGTTTCACGGTTCGGGGATGCCACGGATCCTGTGTCCAAATGATCCCTTCCGATAACTAAAGGAGCGGTGACCTGACCGCTTCGTACCAATTCGTTAAAAGCCAAGGCAGCTTTCTGACGCTCCCCTTGCCCCAGCCAACAGATCCGCGCAGGCAATCCTTGGAAAGCGATCCGCTCCCGGGCCATGGTGAGCCAACGTTTGAGCCCCACATTTTCCGGGAACAAATCCAAAAGCAAACGATCGGTAACCTCGATGTCTTTGGGATCTCCTGAGAGGGCCACCCACCGGAACGGCCCTTTGCCCTCGCAAAACAAGGGCCGGATATACGCCGGCACAAAACCTGGAAAATCAAAAGACTGGGTATAACCAGCCTCACAAGCCCGACCCCTAAGGTTATTCCCATAATCAAAGGTGATAGAGCCCCTGGCTTGAAATTCAACCATCAACTCTACATGCCTGCGCATCGCCGAATAGGCGAGTTTCAAGTATTGTTCCGGATTCTCTTTTCGCAGGGCATTGGCCTGCTCGTTGCTTAATCCTTGGGGCAGATAGCCCACCATCGGATCATGCGCCGAAGTTTGATCTGTCAAAACGTCTGGAACGATGCCCCGCTCTTTCATACGGTCCAACATATCCACCGCCGTACAAATTACCCCAATACTCAACGCAATTCCCTGTTTGCAAGCCTCCAGTGCCGCATCAATTCCTTCATCCAAATTCTCGAAGACCCGATCCAAATAGCGGGTCTCTATGCGCTTCTTGGCACGCCATTCTTCCACCTCAGCCGCCAAACAAACACCCTCCGCCATGGTGATGGCCAAGGGCTGAGCCCCCCCCATTCCTCCAAGTCCCGCGGTAACACACAATTTACCTTTTAACGTGCCCCCAAAATGTTGCTGAGCAACGGCATTAAAAGTTTCGTAAGTCCCCTGAACAATGCCTTGGGAACCTATGTAAATCCATGAACCCGCTGTCATCTGCCCGTACATCATGAGTCCTTTGCGCTCCAATTCATCAAAGTGCTCCCAATTCGCCCAATTGGGCACCAACATGGAATTCGAAATCAAGACCCTTGGAGCATCCGCATGGGTTGGTAAAATGGCCACAGGTTTACCGCTCTGAATCAGGAGGGTTTCGTGATCATTCAAATCCATCAATGCTTTCTGTATGGTATCAAAGGCTTCACGGTTGCGAGCCGCCTTGCCGCGCCCACCGTAAACAATCAAATCTTCGGGGCGTTCGGCCACCTCCGCATCCAAATTATTCACAAGCATCCGCAGTGCAGCTTCTTGCACCCAACCTTTGCAACGCAGGGTAGGGCCTACAGGCGCCTTGTCCCCCGGTGCTAACAATAGTTCGTTCATCGTTTTGAATTTAATTTCTTATCGAGTTTGGATTACCATTCCAAAATGGTGCAAGTCATTGCAGGCAAATCCAAGGTTTCCCCCAAGATCACGGACCTGCCCGTAGGTTGTTCCGTGGCCAAAGTTCCGGCCAGCCAATGCCTTGAGTATCGATCTCTACGAACAGTCTGAGGGATGTCGCTCCCATTTACCAAGACCATTACCTTGCTAGGCTTTCCCTTGACAGCGATCGGCTTCCTCTCGGGATCATGGTCATGCAGGGTTCGGAAATACACATAAACCTCTCCCTCCGGCACAAAATGTTCAAAGCGTCCCTGGGCTATGACCTCGGAGGATTTTCGCCATTGACCCAATTTTCTAAGTTCCTCAAGCATAAATTGCGCGTTGGTACCCAAGCCCCGTTGTTCAAAAATTGAAACCGAATCACCAATCCATCCACCAGGCATATCCTGACGCACATTGGTCCCCCCCAAGCTTGCAAAGTTCCCAAATAGAATTTCCGAACCGTAATACAGTTGTGGGATTCCACGGAGGGTATACAACATTTGGTACGCCATCAACGTTTTGGAGGGGTTTTCACGAAATTCCGACCAAGCCCGGGATACATCGTGATTATCCAAGAAGATTAGGTTACGGGAAGGGTCTTTGTACAACAGATCTTGAGCCAACACATAATAAATCCTGCGTAAGCCATGGTCCCAATCAAATTTCTCGTTTAATCCTTCGACCAAGGCGATCCGCAACGGGAAATCGGTCACCGAAGGAAGTCCGGGGCCGGCCAAACGCAGCGAATCTGCCTCCTTGAACAAAGGGCAATCTTCGGTCCAATATGCGGACTCAGCAACCGTATGCACCCATACCTCCCCAACCAACGCCGACTTGGGATATTCCTTGAGCATGGCAGCGGTCCAACGGCGCATAAAACGCGTATCGGGATAGGCGTAGGTATCGATTCGGTAGCCTGCAATGCCTGCCCACTCCATCCACCACCAATTGTTTTGGATCATGTAGCGCTCCAAATCCGCATTGGTTTGATCCAAATCCGGCATGGGATGATCAAACCAACCTTTGCGCATCAAGTCACGGTCTTCCGGCTGGGCATAGGGGTCCAATTGGGTCGCCGCCCTGTAATTAGATCGGGTAAAAGCAGGCCAACGATGAACCCAACCACTGTCCACGGGCTTGGCCAACAACGGATGGGTTATTCCCCAATGGTTATGCACCACATCCATGATGACCTTGATGCCCTTGGAGGCGCAAGACCTTACCAAGTCTCTGTACTCCAAATTGTTACCCAAGCGAGCATCCACCTTGTACAAATCGGTGGCCGCGTATCCATGGTAAGACTCTTTGGCTACATTGTTTTCCAACACAGGATTTAACCACAGCGCTGTAACCCCCAATTCCTGTAGATAATCCAAATGCTGCCCTATACCTTTTAGATCACCCCCATGCCTCGCGATATCCGAGCCTCGGTTGACCAAAGAATCGAGCATGCCGGGTATCCTATCGTTGGCTGGATTCCCGTTTGCAAAACGATCGGGCATCACGAGGTACACTAGATCCTGAGGGGTTAATCCTGCCCCTTTGTACACAAAACCTTCGTTTGCCTTGCACAGATGAATCGGGTAATTAATCACATGCTTCCATGACGATAAGGAATCCATGCGGCATTCAATACCTACCCAAAGGGAGGATGGCTTGAATATCAAAATTTCCCGTTCAAGGATCAGGTTCAGCCAATAGTAAGCCGCCCCTTCGGAAACCGCAGGTCGTGAAGAAATCAGTCTTACCCCTTGGGCAGAGTTCGTCAAACGCCATTCCGCCTTGCGAGCCATGGGATTATTAAAATTCCTGGATTTGTTTTCGTCTTTCCAATAAACCAACAATTGCAATGAGCTGTCCCGCATTCCAGACCACCAACATGGGGGATCCACTCGCTGAACTGGCCCTGAGCACAGGGCCTCTTGAAAACTAGAATCCAAACCCTTGTTCAATTCCAAACCTAGATTCGCCATCGCGTAGGCCACTCCAATGCACCCATAATTCACGCCTAAAAGAAGCGCTATTCCTATCCGCAATCTCAACATGAGGTTCAAATTCGTGTTTGTGAGGTAATCTCTCATTCGTAAATTATCAAATATCTATTGTTTATGCGTCTTAGCCTTAATTGCTCATCGAAATCCTTATCATTTGAAATTTCTAATCAGAGAAGATCAAAAGATGGTAGTTTTTTTTGCCTTTTTGGACCAAAACCAAGCGGCCTGCAAACAAATCTTTTTCTGAGGCTTTGGCAATCACGTCTTCGCATTTCTCTTTGTTCAGGCTGATCCCCCCGCCTGCCATCATGGTTCTCGCCTCGGAACGGGAGGAAAAAACCCCTGAATGATCGCTTAAGATTTGTACCCAATCGCAGGCCTCGCTGAGCAGCGAACGAGAAACCGTATGCACTGGCACCCCGTCGAGGGCTTGTAGTAACACATTTTCTTCAAGGGCCATCATCTGTTCCCGGCTCACCTTCCCGAAGAGCAAATCCGAGGCCGACTGCGCCTGCCCCAAGGCCATGGCACCGTGGACCCTGCCCGTTACATCTTCGGCCAATCGTCGCTGAGCCAATCGCTTATGAGGGGCCTCGGCATGTTCCAACGCAATTCCTACAATTTCCTCCATGGGAAGGAGGGTATAAACGGGCAAATAACGAAGGGCGTCTTCGTCGCTGATGTTGAGCCAAAATTGGTAAAAATGATAAGGGCTGGTTTTGAGCGGATCCAGCCAAACATTCCCTCCCTCCGACTTTCCGAACTTGCTGCCGTCCGCCTTCTTGGTCAGGGGAGCCGTCAACGCCCAGGCTTCGCCTCCGGTCATTCGACGAATCAAATCGGTACCGGTAGTGATATTCCCCCACTGATCCGATCCACCCACCTGAACCAAACAACCGTGGTTCTTGTAAAGATGCACAAAGTCATAGCCTTGCACCAATTGATAACAAAACTCCATGAAGGACATTCCGTTCTCCAGTCGCAACTTGACCGAATCCTTGGCAAGCATATAATTAATAGGCACATGCTTGCCCACATCGGCGATGAAATCAAGGAATCCCCAGGATCCGAACCAATCGTTGTTGTTAACCATCAACGCCGCGGAGGACTTGCCGGAATCAAAATCCAGGAATTGCCGTAACTGCGCCATTTGGCAAGCGATATGATGTTCGATTTGCTCCAAAGGCATCATGGATCGCTCTGCGCTTCGCCCGGTGGGGTCTCCTACGCGTCCTGTGGCCCCTCCCACCAATGCAATGGGGCGATGACCGGCTTGCTGAAAATGGACTAGCAACATGATGGGCACCAGATTGCCGATATGCAGAGAATCTGCGGTGGGATCAAACCCCGCATAGACCGACACCTTTTGGCGGTTCAACAATTCATCCAGGCCCGGCACAAAATCCTGCACCAAACCCCGCTCTTGCAGCGACAAGAATAGGCCTTTGTTCATACGGGGTCAAAAATACTCATGTAACTTTGCTACCCTTCCTATGAACCAACCATGAAAATTCACAATTTCAGCGCCGGCCCCGCCATCTTACCCCGTTCGGTCATCGAGCAAGCCGCCTCGGCCTTGCTGGACTTCCAAGGATCCGGGCTCTCCCTTATCGAAGTCTCCCACCGAGACCGGGATTTTGAAGGCGTGATGCACGAAGCGAGGGCCGCTGTCAAGCGTTTGCTTGGTTTGGGAGAGGATTACGAGGCCCTTTACTTGCAAGGCGGGGCTTCCCTTCAATTCGCCATGGTCCCCATGAATCTCTTACGGCCTGAGGGCAAGGCAGCTTATCTAAATACCGGAACCTGGGCGACGAAAGCTATCGAAGATGCCCGCAAGCTTGGACTAGTAGAGGTGGTGGCTTCTTCGGAAGACAAGAACTTCTCGTACATCCCGGCCTCTTACCGAATCCCCACCGATGCCGACTATTTCCACCTCACGTCCAACAACACCATTTTTGGGACCCAAATTCAAACATTCCCTGAAAGTCCTGTGCCCATGGTGTGCGATATGTCCTCGGATATCTTTAGTAGACCTGTACCCGCAAATTCCTTTGGGTTAATTTATGCAGGGGCTCAGAAAAACATGGGGCCCGCCGGTACTACCCTGGTCATCGTTCGAAGGGACTTGCTCGGCCGCAGCGGTCGCCATCTGAATGCCATGCTGGATTACGGGGTTCATGTTAAAGGAGAGAGCATGTACAATACGCCCCCTGTCTTTGCCGTCTATGTGAGCATGCTCACCCTGCAATGGATCGAAGCTCAAGGTGGCCTGCAAGCCATGGAGGAACGCAACCGCAAGAAAGCGCAATTGCTCTACCATGAAATCCATCGCAATTCTTTGTTCCGCCCCACTGTCACCGACGATTCTGGCTCTTTCATGAACATCACTTTCGTCTTGAACCAAAGCGAACATGAGGCCACCTTGGGCAAGATGCTCCAAGAGGCCGGGATCTCCGGGCTCAAAGGGCATCGATCCGTTGGTGGATACCGCGCAAGTATGTACAACGCCATGCCCATCGAAAGTGTGCAAATCCTTGTGGACGTTATGCAGGCCCTTGAAAACCGCCTAGCCTAAATGTTCAATACCTTCTTTTCGATTTCTGTGGAAGGCCGTTCGAACCAAATCGAAGCCTGTTCCAACCTATTTGAAAATTGTTCCATTCTTATTGAAGACGCTCCATGATAATTTTAGCCAACGACGGAATTGATCAAGCCGGCAAAGACATGCTCGAGAAGGCCGGTCATCAGGTAGTGACCAGCAAAGTCCCTCAGGATCAACTTTATCAAGAATTAACTGGATTCGACGGTATTGTAGTTCGATCGGCCACCAAGGTTAGGAAGGACTTGATTGATGTCTGCCCCAATCTCCGATTCATTGCCAGAGCAGGGGTTGGCATGGACAATATCGATGTCGATTATGCGAGGTCAAAAGGCATTCCCGTAATCAACACCCCCGCGGCATCATCCATCGCAGTGGCTGAATTGGTCTTTGCACATATGCTCAGCCTCTGCAGGTTTTTGCCCCATGCCCATCGCGATATGCCCAACCGTGGAGGTAGCGAATTCAATGCCCTCAAAGCCTCCTATGCCGCCGGTACCGAATTGTTTGGTAAAACCCTGGGGATTGTAGGCTTTGGCCGCATTGGTCAAGAAGTCGCCCGCATTGCACGTGGTTTCCGCATGAAGGTTCTCGTCCATGACCTTTTTTTTGAACAGCAACCTGAAATCGCTAAATCGGTTGTTACCCAACACAAGGTAGATGTTCTAGACCTTGATTCTTTGTTGCCGCAATGCCATTACCTCAGCCTTCATGTGCCCGGGCTTCGTGAGCCTTTGATGAACGCAGAACGCATCGCGTTGATGCCTGCAGGGTCTTGCATCGTGAATTGTTCTCGTGGAGGACTTGTCGATGAGTCGGCCCTCCTCAATGCCCTCAATTCTGGTCATCTGCGATACGCCGGCTTGGATGTTTTTGTGAACGAGCCGAATCCTTTGCAGGACCTCCTCGGACATCCCAACGTTAGCGCAACCCCGCATACCGGCGCATCTACCCTTGAGGCCCAAGAACGCATCGGTATCGAGATGGCCCAACGAATCATCGAAGCTTTTCCCTCCTAAGCGCCCTTCCCTCCTAAGCGCCTTTCCCTCAAGGCCACTCGATGCGCCTAAATTGAGCTTAATTTGGCATCCATAAGGCCCCCCTTCTCATGCCAGATTTTTATCCTTTCCATGCCCAAATACCAACCGCTGAGGCAATGGCATTAAAGGGTACTGAGAAGGTGAGTACCTACATGGAATTGGTCCAAAAAGTTCAACAACCCTTGAGTCACGTACTGTCTAACGATCCGAACTACCGTAAAGAAATACAACATAAAGCCAAAGAAGGTCTGGACGAAATCATCGGTCGATTCCTCTGGGATACCTGCTCTGAGGAACCCTCCTATGTCCTATATCAAAGCTCTTACCGTGGAATGGTCCAGACCGGCATCATTGGACTTTGTGATGCAACTCAAATTGGTAATCAAATCTTACCACATGAGCAAATTCGGCAAGACCGAGCTGCTACTATTGCCGATTGGTCGCAATCAATGAATTTACAATGGACCCCTATTTTCTTGAGCTATCGTCACAATCAAGCCTTACATGCATTGCAATCCTCTGTGATCAAGAATACCTGCGATTACCATTATACCCTAGCGAATCATACCCAAGTTTCACTTTGGTGCATTTCTGAAGAAAATCAAAAAGAAGCATTCCGTAACGCGATTGCCGAAATACCGTATTTATATATTGCAGATGGTCACCATCGTGCAGCAGCCTGCCGAGGCCTAAGTCCCATCAATAACGAAAGTACACGTTACCCGGGTCACCTCATGCTTTCTGTCCTAATGGCTGACCGAGACCTGAAAATCTATCCGTTTTACAGGCGCATACGCAATGACCAAGCCCCTATACCATTTTGGGAAATTTTGGATAAACTCAAAATGATTTTTCGGCTCAAACCTTGTTCACTGGAACAAATGTTTTACCAATACCTTCCAGCTCGACATTTCTTGCTCGTTCACAAAGAAGCCTGTTGGCTATTGCAACCGCAACACAGAACAACGAACAACCAAAATCCGCGATATATCCCGGATGTTCAATGGCTACAAGAAAATGTGTTAGGGCCTATTTGCGGGATCATCGATCCCACATCGGATCCTCGCATCGACTTTGGATCAATGAATTTAACCCTTGAGAATTTCAGGGCCATTTTGCAAGAAGCTGCCACCGAATTCATCCTCATTCCCAGAGCACCAAGCTCAGAGGATGTCTTTCGAACTGCAGATAATCGGGAATTTATGCCACCCAAATCCACATCTTTCGAACCCAAAATTCCCTCAGGTCTCGTGGTCTTCCACAACCAAATAAACTCTTTGTAAACAAAAAACCCCGACCTCTAAAGATCGGGGCTCTTGAACCAGTCTGGCAACGACTTACTCTCCCACATTTTACTGCAGTACCATCAGCGCAGTGGGGCTTAACGACTCTGTTCGGTAAGGGAAGAGGTGCGCACCCACGCTATAATCACCATTGGTTAATTGTTCGCCAAACACCGAAGTGAAAAGCATATAACCCTGACATATGAAAAAAAGAAAATAAGAACAATGATAGAAGCCTCACACAACCCATTCTAAAAGTATCGAGCAATTAGTACTGCTCAGCTCAAATCCTCTCGGACCTTACACATGCAGCCTATCAACCCCGTAGTCTACAGGGACTCTCATGGAAGACTCATCTTGAGGCGAGTTTC
>SYHX01000063.1 GCA_005799025.1 Bacteroidota bacterium
ACTTGGTTTCCTATTGGTGACCCCTTTGGCTAAAGAAAGACGTAGATCATTCGAAATCACATACTTAGGAGTCAAGGTTCATAGACCTCTCTCTCCGCATCCCATGTGAATCGGCCTGAAAGGGCTGTTTTGGTTTAATGGGATGAAGGAAACTTGTTTCCAAAAGGACCACCAACCAAAGCGGTCGGCTAAGCCGACGATTCGCGAGGGTTATGTTAGGACCCCCCCTCTGGGATGTCCGAGCGCAATAAGGACTATCGCACTCTTTCACCAATAGGTCTGGTGTTCACACTAATTGTTACAATTCCGAAATCACATCGAATCCTTTATAGCTACCGGTGATTGCAAGTCCAAAAACCTCTTTAGCAAGATTTTGATCTTTTAATTTAAGAGCAATTTCATTCATGGTCGCACCACTGCCCACTGCGTCGTCAATAAGTAAAACGCGCCCATATTCTTTTTGCGAAGGTAGATAAAATGTGTTTTTCGAGTTGGTGATACGTTCAAAAATATTGCTTAATGCCTTTTGAGGAATTACAATTTTGTTTCTGATCTTTCGTATTTTCAAGATGGGTTTATCTATAGCCAAAAGCTTTTCCAATACATGCATAATTTGAATTTTGCAATCGATTGTTGGTGGCACAAATAGCACCGCATCAACTTGTATTTCCTGAATTAGATTGTAAACACGCTGTTGCACCTCATCCACTATCTTTTTCATCAGTTGCCGGTTCTGCCCTTGTTTTGCATAATGCATAAGCGTTCCAAGCCGCGTTTTCCCAAATCCTTCTATAGCATAAAAATCTAGGTAATACATGGCATCAACCCCTATTTCCCCTATCCCTTTGATGTTTTTAAATTTCAGGGCACCATCAATCAAATGATTGGTATTATAAAATGACAAATACTTTTTTCTAGTCTTTATAAATTCCAAAAGGGTTTTACTCCTATTCAAGTTTTGTTTTTCACACCAATAGGAGAAAGCAGGAAGTCCCTCTAGCAGATTACCCACCGCATCGACCAAAATAAAATGGTGATTGAGGAATTGCTCCTGTTCATAGTCCACGGACTCCCTATGCTTTGAAGGACTTGTGGCCATAACGGTATAGAACACCTGAGGTGGCTTCCCAAGTGCCTGAATTAAAGCCTCATCCTACAATTCATTGATTTTTCGGTGGATATATTGTCTGGATACGCCCAAGGCAGCAGCCAAATCATGCACCGACATTGGGCCGTTGGCAAGCAACAACGTAAGTATATTTTCCTTGATTTTCATAGCCCAAAAATATATAGGTTACAGTAAATTAATTACTGTAAACATTTCACTGAATCCTCAATAGATGCCAGGAACGTAGTTCCGGCATAGGCTATTCATTCGACCCCTCCCCTGCCATCCCCTTGGCCGCCAGCCAACCGGTACTCCACGCTGCCTGAAAATTAAAGCCCCCCGTAACCCCATCGATGTCCAAGACTTCGCCCGCAAAATAGAGATTGGGAACCCGCTTGCTTTGCATGTCCGTCAAATTGACATCGCCCAAATGCACCCCTCCCGCTGTCACAAATTCCTCCTTGAAAGTCGTTTTGCCTTGGGCTTGGTAGGTATCGTTCGCCAAGAGAGCCGTGAATCGATTGAGATCCTTCCGACTCCATTCCGACCAACGTTTGGAAGGATCCAAACCAACTTTTTCAACGAGGTATCGCACCAAGCGAGCCGGTAAACCCAACCCCAAATGGCCTATAACTTGGGACTGGTTGAAATCTTTCTGTTGTTTTAACAAATTTTCACGAATCTGATCTTCGTGGAGGGTGGGCAACCATTGAATCGAGAACTCAAAACGATATTGGCAGGCGTTCAGATCCCTGGCTGCCAGAGCGGATAAGCGCAAAATAGCGGGACCGCTGAGCCCCCAATGGGTGATCAACAAAGGACCGTTGCTTGACTTTTTGAAGGCTGTTAAACGAACCGTGGCTTCCGGTACCGATACCCCCATCAATTCGGTGATGGGGTTTTGGGGTAAATTGAAGGTAAACAAGGAGGGAACCGGCGCAACAATACGATGGCCTAGATCCTCCAACCATCGGTAGGCCTCCCCTTTGGGGTGTCCCCCGGTCGCAACCAGCAATTGACTGCAATGCGCTGTCCCTCCAGGACCCTTCAACACAAAACCTCCCTCCATCGGACGAATCGTATCATAATGAGTGTTAAGCAGAACAGCCACCCCGTACTTTTCGGCTTCTGTGAGCAGGCAACGCGCCACCGTCTCCGATCGATCGGTCACGGGAAACATGCGACCATCCGCTTCGGTTTTGAGAGGCACACCGCGCTGACCAAACCAATGGATGGTATCTTCCGTACCCCAGCGGGCAAAAACCTGGCGCAATACGTTCCCACCCCGCGGGTAATTTCCCACTAAAATACCAGGCTCCAAACAATGATGCGTCACATTGCAACGACCGCCTCCGGAAACCAAAACTTTGGACAAAACCTTGGAAGACTTTTCGACCAAGGCAACGCGAAGTCCTCGATTCAACCTCGCCGCATTGACCGCTGCAAAAAATCCGGCAGCCCCCCCACCCAGAACCAAAACATCGACCTTGAGGTTCATGCAACCAAAGACTTAGGCCGAATCCAATTCTTAGTGCACACGTTCTTAGTGGACACGAACCACCTGTTCCAATGGAACCCGGAACCGAGGTCCCCAAACCCCCGCTTCGGTTCCTAGCCCCACGGCGATGGCCATGTTGATTTCGGCACCACGGGGCAGGCCCAAAAATTTCCGAACGCGCACCCGGTCCAATCCCTCCATGGGGCAGGTATGAAAACCCTCTGCGGCGACCGATAACATAAAGGTCTGGGCTGCCAAAGCGCAGGATTTGTGCGCTACAATGCGTTGTTCGGCCTTGCCCCCGGGTCGGTAAAAGGGCTTGAAGGCCCCCATCACCCACCCCAGGAGCCAGCGAACCCCGTGCAGGATCCCCAGAGGGTCGTTGGTGTACAAAAAAGGAATGAGCTTGCCGTAGTAGCGGAGCCCGGCTTTCTGACCGTTGTTGGGTTCCCCCTGGATGCTGTTTTGGACTTGTTGAAGGTTCCTAGCGGCACGGCTTTTCCATAAATCCTGACGAGTCACAAAAACGACCTGGTGTTGGGCCGTACGCGCGGCATTCTGGTTCAGGCAGAGGGGGACCATTTGGGCCAATGCATCCTTGGACTTGATCCAATGAAATTCCCAAAGCTGCATATTGCTACTGTTGGGCGAAAGAGCGGCTCTTTCCAACGAACGCTGAATGACCTCATCGGGAACCGGCGTATTCGAGTCAAAAAGACGGTTGGAACGCCGAAAATCGACTATTTCCTGAAAGGCTTGGGAATGCATACGCGAAGGTAATCGGTCGCTTAGTTTTGAATGACTATTGATAACCCATGATATCGAATCCTAGGAGCCTACTTTTTCTTGGCTTATTCCTTTTAACCCGAATAGCGATGGCGCAGGTGGTGAATACTGGGTTTGCGGATTCCAGTGGGGGGATTCGACTGGGGAACGAACATTTGGTTTTGGGCGCCCAATTGGACCTGTACCGCAATGCGGGGCCCTCCAAAGGCTCCCAAATCCCGGACCTTGTCAGTTCGGCGAGCGTCAACCAGTGGAGCGTCAACCTGGCTTTTTTGGACCTGCGATACCGCAGCGAACGTCTACGCTCTCGATTGATGCCAGCCTTTGGTACGTATATGGATCGGAATTACGCACCCGCTGAACCACGATTGCTCGAAGCCAGCTTGGGATTCAAGCCATGGAGTCGGTACGATTTATGGATTGATGCCGGATTGCTGGGTTCACCTTTCACCAACGAAAGCCCCTTGTCCCGAGATCAACCCACCTATACCCGCTCCTTGTCCGCTGAATTTGTTCCGTATTTTCTGAGTGGCGTACGAATCGGTTATACTTGGGGGCCCAAGCTCAGCACCTTTGCCTATTGGGTCAATGGGTGGCAACAAGCGGTGGACCGGGTTCCCGGCCAGGCCTTGATCGCTCAAGTCGAATACCGGCCCCTCTCCAAACTGCTGATCAATGTGAACTTGTTCCATGGCCGAGAGCAACACAGCTCATTGCGCAATACCATTACCTTGGAGTCCATCACAGGCCAACGCACCCTGTTGGATGCCTACGCGATATTCCGTGCCTCCTCCAAATCCTTGCTGACCAGCAGCTTTTATCGTGGATGGCAAAACGGTAACATATGGACCCAAGGCAATCTCATTGTTGAACACAGCCTAAACAGTCAATGGTCCGCTAATCTCCGCTTTGAAATCCTTGAAGACCTCCACGGCGTGGTTTTGCCCATCATCAACCCAGGGGGTTCCGGTACGATGCAGGGGTACTCCGGGGGACTCAAATTCAAAGCCTTGGACAACCTCTTCCTGCGATCAGAGTTTAGGTATTTACAAAAGGGCCGCTCGAACGCCACGCGCGAAACATGGCCGTATTGGACCCTCAGTGCCTCGATCAGTCTCTAAGGAGTTGATTCTCCCATCGGATCCCCCTTAGTTTCCGGAACTGTCTTTGAGGCAACGAACCGAAAAACCTAATTCGGGGGCATTGGGTGCCACGACTAGTTCGGAAGAAAAGTTCCAAAGCCGACGATCCAACAGGGAGTTGCCACCACCTGGAAATCCGGTGGTCGTGGTCCAAAAATAGGTTCCAATGCCCTGGTTGTAATAATTCGCATCGGTGCCGCGATATCCTGCACCCAAAGCCCCAAAACATGACCCGTTGGTGGCCCCGGTATTGGGACTGTTCCATAACAAAAGGCTCTTCATCTCACCCCCTGCCGTAGCACTCACTGCCCCGTTGAAAACCGCAGAACCACCGATCGCGTTGGGATCCAAGAAGGTGGCTAAGACATCAAATTCTGCACTGCTTGGAACATGCCAACCGGTCGGACAAAGACCGCGGGGATCGATCACAGCAAAGCCATTGTAAAGTAAACCGTACGTTGTTTCGTTCGATGAGAGATTATCGTAAACAGCTTGGTAACCAACGGGAACCTGGTTGGAGGACCAAGCCGTGATAGGGTCCCCGTTGCGGTATTGAACCGTTCGAAGGTTGCTGGCCATCCAGCATTGATTGCCAATTTTCACGGTACCGTAGACACGGCCACCCGCGTCCGTTACCGTGGGGGTACCAGGACAGGCATTCGCTTGACAGCCAGTTGGAGGAGGTGGCGCATCGGTTGTAAAAGAAACCAAGTTGCCATAAGACGTTCCGATTGCATTCGTCGCGTAGGCCCTAACATTGTACGTCGTATTGGGCGTTAGGTTAAGCAGCGCGCTTGAAAAAGACCCCATTCCGGTTCCGTTCATGGTATACGGTTGATTTAAATCAGGCAAAGGAACGGTACCGTACGCAACGCCTCTTTGGACCACCGGTGACCCACCGTCCGAAACAACTTGACCACCACCAATCGCTGTGTTCATTGATATACTCGCCAAGGACTGTGTTGTTACGGTTGGGGCCTCCAGGGAATCGCCACCTCCGCCACCGCCTCCGGTCCCCGTCAGGTCCTGTATGCATCGTACCGAGCGTCCTTGACGCAGGTTGCCCGAATTCCGAACCACCGAAGCATTGTCATCGTAGAGATAACGAAACCAAACCCGAGAAGAACCATCGGGCGTTGAGGTCCAATAGGTACCCCCGTCTGATTTGGCACCAAATAGTCCGACTTCGGAGCGAAAACCACCGGGTACAGCTCCAAAACCGCTAGCATTGGTCGCGCCCACATTGGGGCTGTTCCACAATTCCACAGATTTGAGGGTCCCTCCAGCGGTGGCCGATTCGGCACCAGAGTTGGCTGAATTCGCCGATGGATCCAAGGATTTGACCATTTGCCCCCATTCTGCATCGGTTGGGATATGCCATCCCGTTGGACAAAGACCCCTCGCGTCGACCGCAGCGTATCCATTGTACAAGTACCCGAAATCACCTTTGTTTCCCGATTGATTATCGTACAATGAAAAGGAACCCTGGTTCACCGATGTCCAGTAATTGGAGGAAGGATCCGAACCCAAACCGTCCCCGTTACGGAACTTGGTTACTTTGAGGTTGTTTCTGGTCCAACAACGACCTCCAATCAGAACGGTATTGTAAACCTGACCATCGACGTCGGTGACCGTTGGAGAGCCGGGACAAAACTCAAAAACCGGGGGATTGGGGGCCAAATCCTTGCGACAACTGGTCATGAAAACGAGGCCCAGACCCCAAATCAAGATGGAACAACGAATTTTTTGGCTCACAAGAAGGCGCAACATTAAATGGATAACGAATGAAACCCTATTTGGTTCACATCTATGGCCATAAAAATCCAATAAAGCCGTTAGGGTTAACCCTTATTGGGCTTGAAATCCCAAAAACCAGGTCCTTGGTGTGGAGGGCCCGTCGATAAAGTTGCTATCCCTACCTCAAATCGTAGCGATCCGCGTTCATGACTTTGACCCATGCCTTGATAAAGTCACGAACAAATTGTTCTTTGTTATCGTCTTGGGCATAGAATTCCGCGTAGGCTCTCAGGATTGAGTTGGAGCCAAAGACCAAATCAACCCGTGTTGCCGTCCAACGGGTTTCCCCGCTGCTGCGGTCCACCATGTTGTAGGAATTGCGTCCCGTCGGTTCCCAGCGGTAACGCATGTCGGTTAAGTTGACAAAGAAATCGTTGCTGAGAACGCCAACGCGATCGGTGAGGACACCGTGGGCCTTGCCTCCGTGATTGTTTCCCAAAACCCGCATTCCACCAAGGAGGACGGTCATTTCGGGGGCGGTTAATCCCATCAATTGGGTACGGTCCAAAAGCAATTCCTCGGGTTGGGCATCGTAATGTTCTTTGAGCCAATTGCGGTAGCCGTCGTGAAGCGGTTCCAGGACCGCGAAGGACTCGGTATCCGTCCATTCGGCAGAGGCATCGGCCCGACCTTGATGGAAGGGAACGGCTGCCTTGACACCGGCCTGGTGAGCAGCGGCTTCAACCGCCGCACTGCCGCCCAGTACGATTAAATCGGCCATGGAAACCGGGTGACCGCAGGAGGTCTGGATTTGCTCGAGGGTCGCCAAAACTCGATCCAAGCGCTCGGGCTCGTTGCCGGCCCAGTCCTTTTGGGGAGCAAGGCGAAGGCGGGCACCGTTGGCGCCGCCGCGGAAATCCGAACCTCGGAAGGTGCGGGCGCTGTCCCAAGCTGTGCAAATCAAATCGCTGTGGCTAAGGCCGCTGTTCAAAAGGGTGTTCTTGAGGGCCGAAATTTGAGCATCGCTCATAGGGGCCGGTGCAGCGGGAAGGGGATCCTGCCAAAGCAGGTCCACTTTGGGCGCATCGGGACCCAAGTAACGGGAACGCGGTCCCAAATCGCGGTGGGTAAGTTTGAACCAAGCCTTGGCAAAGACTTCCTCGAAATAGGCGGGGTCTTGGTGAAAACGTTCGGAAATTTTGCGGTATTCGGGGTCCATTTTCATGGCCATGTCCGCATCGGTCATGATGGGGTTGCGACGAACCGAGGGATCGTGGGCATCCACCGGCATGTCCTCGGGACGAATGTTGATAGGCTCCCATTGCCAGGCACCGGCCGGACTCTTGCGCAGTTCCCAATCGTACGATAACAACAAATGAAAGTACGTATGGTTCCATCGATCGGGGGTCGTCGTCCAGGCCCCTTCGAGGCCACTGGTGACGGCATCGGCCCCGTGGCCCTTGCCACCAGGATTCATCCATCCAAAACCCTGGGTGTGCAACTCCTCGCCTTCCGGGTTGGGGCCCAGGGCGGAGGCGTCACCGTTACCGTGGGCCTTGCCCACGGTATGGCCGCCGGCCGCAAGAGCCACGGTTTCTTCGTCGTTCATGGCCATCCGTGCAAAGGTGGTGCGGACATCCTGGGCCGTGCGCAGCGGATCGGGTTGACCGTCCACGCCTTCGGGGTTCACGTAAATGAGACCCATCTGGACGGCGGCTAGCGGACTAGCCAACGAATTGCTATCGTTGGGGTTGGTGTAACGGTCTTTGGTCAGCCATTCCTTCTCGCTGCCCCAATACACGTCCTTTTCGGGATGCCAAATGTCTTCGCGACCACCTGCAAAACCAAAGGTTTTGAAACCCATGGATTCGTAGGCCATGTTCCCCGCCAAAATCATTAAATCCGCCCAGGATATTTTGTTCCCGTACTTTTTCTTGACCGGCCAAAGCAAGCGACGGGCCTTGTCCAAATTGGTGTTATCGGGCCAGCTGTTCAAGGGAGCAAAGCGTAGGTTGCCTGTATTGCTTCCACCCCGTCCGTCCGCGGTCCGGTAAGTGCCGGCGGCATGCCAGGCCATCCGGATCATCAGG
>SYHX01000064.1 GCA_005799025.1 Bacteroidota bacterium
ACCGGCTGGACCGGCGGGGCCAGTAGCGCCATCAGCACCGGCTGGACCGGCTGGACCGGCGGGGCCAGTAGCGCCATCAGAACCGGCTGGACCGGCTGGACCGGCTGGGCCAGTAGCACCATCAGAACCGGCTGGACCGGCTGGGCCAGTAGCGCCATCAGCACCGGCAGGACCGGCGGGACCGGCTGGGCCAGTAGCACCAGTAGCACCGGCAGGGCCGGCAGGGCCAGTAGCACCGGCAGGGCCGGCAGGACCAGGATTTAATGATTGATGGGCATATAGTGCGAATGGAACACTCAACATTTCTGTAGATTGTACCATGGTATAATTAGATCCACCTGAAGGGTCAATCTTGGTAACCAGAAAATATGGTCCTTGGTTCCACACCATTTGGGAAAATTGCATATTTGGGTTCTGACCATTGCCGACTTTAATGGTGAGCAGTCCATTGGGGTTCGTTTGACCCAGATGATATTCACGATAAACCAAATTACCATTTACTGAATCCCTATTAATAGAAATTTGAACACCTACAGTTTGATTAGCCATAGGCTGTCCTGAACTTGACCTAAGCAGGGATTGGTGCATCATTCCAAGTGGAACCTGCTGAGCTAAACCAGGTAGCGATATGGCTAATTGGAAAGCGAAAATCCATAGAGTAATTGGGAGAAATTTATTTATTTTCATGAGATTGAATAAATTGGTTAGGAAATAAAATCTACACATATATTATCGTTTAATAAATTTGATTTGCTTGAACTCGGGACTTCCATATCCAAAAGGTGACCCTTTAAACAGGACTTGCAAGGTGTAACATCCTGTACTTAAATTATTTGCAAATTTAAATGGAATAGAGTGTGAACCTTTGGTAAGGTATAATTCTTCTTCCAATCTATTTCTTCCGGTGTAATCAAAAACCTTGAGATATAAAAAACCAGATTCTCTAAGGGACAAATTGAGTGACGATTGATTTTCTATGGGATTGGGGTAAAGGAAAGCGCTCCATAACATTTGATCAGTTTGACTCAATTCATAAGACCACAATTTCCAGTTATCTAGTGGTTTACCTACTGGGTCCGCTAATTCACTTTGTTTCATATCGACCATCATTGGACCCTCAGCATTACCGACGATATTCAAAACAAATAATTCTTCATTTTGAGAGACAGACCAAGCATCTGGGCTAAACCAGATCAATCGAATCAAGTTCCCCTCTTGCCGAAAAACCAAGTGTTGATTATTCGAATTCTGTTTCGACCAAATATTCGTAACCATCAGACCTGACGGAATTTGTAGAAATAAGGTAGCGGCCCCCATCTGCATGGTTCTCCCTGCAGAAATTATCCATTCAAACTCTTCTTTTGAAGGAGTAATTTTTTGAGAAGTTGACAAAGTTTGCCATTCTGTCCGGCTTATTTGCCCTGGCAAATAGGACCCATTAACATCCCCGGCAAATAATGCTTCACTGGAAATTGCCGTATCCACTTGGCCCGCCTGTCTTTGAACTTGAATCTGGTTGACACTGTAGATCCTATCATTAATCAAGAATGCGTTAGAATAACCAGCAACCCTTCTCATCACACTCAGAGCGTCAGCATTACTCAATACCAGGTTATTGTTGACATCCCCTGCCTTGCTGTATAACCCATTTAGAAGATTATAACCGGTAAAGGAACGATTAATTAACAAAGCATCCGTTCCATTTACACCGTTCCAAGGTATATTGTCTGAATATTCCACTGAATAAACCCCATCGGGCACAAAACCAAATTCAGCTAAACCCACAGAGTTCGTCGTTCCATTCGCTATAACAGTACCCAGGCTGTCTTTCAGGCTGACATGTATCGCGGACAAAGGCGAATTTTGGAGGTTTTTGTAATTAATTGTGGCTTTGAGTCGCATCCAAGGGTAGAGCCATTCAAAATTGTGCTGAACGCCTGATTTTCCTAATACCGAAACCGAGGTCTCAAAGGGATTGGCGAAAGCCTCACCGAAGGATACCGAAAAAGACCCAAAGGCACTAGCATTGCTTTCGCCTCCCCCACTTAATACTGCATTTTGGCTTTTAGCATTCTCATAAGATAGAATGACAGTAATTAGTAACAGAAATTGCTGTAAAAATCTTTGAAACATGGGATAGAAATAAATATCTACGGATAAGTCGAATTTGATTTGCTGATCCAATTTAAACAGAAAAATTGGTTTTCCAAAAAAAAAGGTCACTTAATGTGACCTTCCGCAGTTTTTTTTTTGGATTATACCTAAATGGCGGATTATTTACAATCATTTATAAATCGCGCCCAATAACACCCTGCAAAGGGGTACTTTCCTTATTTGACTTCGAAAACTGCACTAAGGCCTGCACGGAGGCCCATATCCTTGATCCATCGAAGTCTTTCGAGGGATCAAATCTCTATGAAACCGATTGAACCACCTTGCGGAAGGATTCCGGGTGATTCATCGCCAAATCCGCAAGCACTTTGCGGTTGAGGTCAATGGAGGAATTGTTCAATTTGCCCATGAGCTGGGAATATGAAATACCCTCTTGACGAGCGGCGGCATTGATACGGGCAATCCACAAATTACGGAAATGCCTTTTCTTGGCTTTTCTGTCGCGGTAGGCATAGGTCAAGGCCTTTTCGACCGCGTTCTTGGCGACGGTGAAAACGGTGGACCTGGTGGTGAAATAACCCTTGGCTAATTTCAAAACCCGCTTACGACGGGCATGGGCGGCAACGTTATTGGACGATTTGGGCATTGGGGCTTATTTACCGATGGTTAACAAACGCTTGATGAGCGCTTCGTTGGTGGTATCCACCAAGGCTCCGTGACTCAGACGGCGCTTCTGCACGGTGCTCTTCTTGGTCAAAATATGACGCTTGTAGGCGTGCTTGCGCTTGATTTTGCCTGTTCCGGTAAGAGCGAACCTCTTTTTGGCACCGGAATTGGTTTTCATTTTGGGCATAACGCGGGTTTTAGGCCCCTAGACTAAATATAGGCCTAGTTTCAGGGATCGCAAAAATACGTAAAAAAAACGGAATTGTAACCCTATTTTTTGGTTCCTTTGGGAGCCAAAGAGATAAACATTCTCTTTCCTTCCAATTTGGGAAGGCTTTCGACCTTACCCACTTCTTCGAGCTGCTGGGCAAATGTGAGTAATAGCAGTTCACCTCGCTCTTTAAATACAATGGCTCTACCTCTGAAGTGAACATAAGCCCTGACCTTGGAGCCTTCTTGTAAGAAGTTCTTGGCATGTTTGAGCTTAAACTGAAAATCGTGATCATCGGTATTCGGGCCAAAGCGAATCTCCTTCACCAGGTTCTTGGCAGCGTGGGCTTTGATTTCCTTCTCCTTTTTCTTTTTCTCGTATTGGAATTTACTGTAATCAGTAACTCGGCAAACGGGTGGGGTTGCCGTTTCCGTGATGAGGACCAAGTCAAGGCCCAAGCCTTCTGCAATTTGCAAAGCCCTGGCCAATGGATAAACGCCTTGTTCAACATTTTCACCGACCAAGCGAACCTGCTCCGCACGGATATTTTCGTTGATGGGATCGACAGGCTTCTGAGGCCTTCTGTTAAAATTAGGATTACGAACAGGCTGATTGATAAGGACCTCCTTTGTTTAGATTAAATTAAAAAATGAATAAATTTCAAGCTGAATCAAGAAAAAAATCGAGTAGCCGCCATCGGGTTTGGCTTAGCGGACCGCATCAAGCTCGGCATTCAAGAGAGCTACAAAGGCCTCTAATCCCAACGTTTCCCCTTGACCGTGTCCATGGCGACGAACCGCAACCGTCCGGGATTCTACTTCTTTCTCCCCGATTATCAGCATGAATGGGATCTTCTGAACTTCGGCATCGCGAATTTTACGGCCAATTTTTTCGTCACGTTGGTCAATGTTTCCGCGAATATCGGCAGTAGTCAGCATGGTTTGGATTTCTTGGGCAAAATCCTGAAACTTTTCGGAAATTGGTAGAATCGCAACCTGTTCCGGCGCCAACCACAAAGGAAAATTGCCCGCACAATGTTCAATGAGGAGGGCCACAAAGCGCTCCATAGAACCAAATGGCGCACGGTGAATCATAACCGGCCTGTAGCGAGTATTGTCCGCACCCACATAGGTCAAATCAAATCGTTCGGGCAAATTATAATCCACCTGTATCGTTCCCAATTGCCACGAGCGTCCCAAGGCATCCTGAACCATAAAGTCCAATTTGGGTCCGTAAAACGCCGCTTCACCGGGGACCGTTACTGTCTGCATCCCCATTTCTGCGGTGGCCTCCAATATGGCCTGCTCGGCCTTCATCCAGGCCTCGTCTGTCCCTATGTATTTGGTTCGATTTTCAGGGTCTCTCAATGAAATTTGAGCCGTGTATTTATCAAATCCAAGAACATCAAAAACCTTCAATACTAATGATATAACCTTTTTAAATTCATCTTTCACTTGATCGTCTCTGCAGAACAAATGCGCGTCGTCCTGGGTGAAGCCCCTCACCCTGGTTAGTCCATGCAATTCACCGTGCTGCTCGTAGCGGTACACCGTACCAAACTCCGCCAATCGAAGGGGGAGGTCCTTGTATGAACGGGGCTTGGCCTTGTAAATCTCGCAGTGATGCGGGCAGTTCATGGGTTTGAGTAAATACTCTTCCCCTTCATGCGGTGTGAGAATAGGTCTAAACGAATCTTGACCGTATTTGTCCCAATGCCCCGATGTTTGGTAAAGCTCTTTGTGACCGATATGCGGGGTCACCACCTGCACATAACCCGCCCTGACTTGCTGTCTGCGAAGAAATTGCTCAAGGACCTCGCGAACCATGGCCCCCTTGGGAAGCCATAAGGGAAGCCCCATGCCCACCTTCTCGCTAAAGGTGAATAATTCCAATTCCTTACCGAGCTTACGATGATCCCTTTTACGAGCCTCCTCCAAAAGGTGCAGGTGTTGCTCCAGGTCTTTGGCTGTAGGGAACGAGACCCCATAGATCCTTGTCAATTGCTTATTCTTCTCATTACCCCGCCAATACGCTCCAGCGGTATTCAATAATTTGATCGCTTTGATTTTGGAGGTATCGGGCAAATGAGGCCCACGGCATAAATCCGTAAACTGACCTTGCGTGTAGAATGTGATTTTTCCGTCAGCTAGTCCGTCAATCAATTCCAATTTGTAGGGATCACCCTTCTCCTTGAAATAGGCGATGGCATCAGCTTTTGAAATTTCTTTGCGTTCATAAACAGAACCCATGGCGGCGAGGGATTGCAACTTTTTCTCGACCAAGTCAAAGTCATCGCTTGAAAAGGAATAATCCCCAAAGTCAATATCGTAATAAAAACCCTGCTCAATGGCCGGACCTATGCCCAATTGAATTCCAGGATAAAGCGCCTCCAATGCCTCAGCAAGCAAATGCGCACTGCTATGCCAGAAGGTGGACTTACCGCCTTGGTCTTCCCATTTCAGAAGACGCAGCGAGGACTCTGCTGGCAAGGCTCGGTTCAAATCCCAGACCTCCCCATTGACCTCACAAGCTAGAACATGGCGGGCCAAACCCTCCGATAACGAACGAGCCACATCCATCCCGGTGGAACCGATTGGATAAGCTCGACATGTTCCATCGGGAAGCTGTACAACTAGTTCAGAATTGTTCATGGGATTCAAGACAGTTCAAATGGAATTTGAATTCCGAAAAGCCTGCGAATATACATCATTTCAGCCGATTGATGCCCTGCAAAGCCTGAGGATAGCCTTTGCGCAGGCGCAGGCATTCCCGATAATCTGCAGAGGCCTCCTGGACCTTGCCCATCATTTCATAACATAATCCACGATTCAGAATTGCGGGCAGATCCGCGGAATTCAACGCAATAACCTTGTCATATTCCTTCACCGCCTCCTCAAAATTCTTATCGATCATCGTCATATAAGCCATGTTGAAGAGGGCATCCCGATGTTGAGGCCAATTTTGAAGCAAGTTCCGGTAATCCTGCCTGGCCGAATCCGTGTAGCCTTGTTCCTGCAGCAACATGCCACGGGCATAAGATGCCTCGATGTGACCAGGTTTGAGTTGCAAGACATTCGAAAAATACCGGTGGGCGGTCAAGGGGTCCTTTTCTCTCAAACCCAACTCCAGATAGGCTGCGTACAGATTAGGATCTTGCTCAATAGCCGTCAACCAAGACGAGCGGGCAGAAGCCGTATCCTTTAGTTCCAGATGGGTGAGCCCTTTGAGTAAATAACCTTCGGCCAAACGCTTATCCCTACCTAACGCTTCATTCAAATACTTGAAGGCAACCCCATGTTGCCTGTTGATGAGCGCGAGCTCCCCCCTTCGCAGGTACACCCGCACCAATTCAGGATTGCGTGCCATCGAAACCCTGAGGGCATCATCGGCTTCTGAAACTAAACCAAGGCGAGTATATATTTCTCCTAAAATGCAGTAGAACAATGCGTTACTTGTATCTAACAAAAGCGCTGATTTAATATCCTGAAGAGCCTTTTGAAGCGCTTCTCTGGGCTCGTCCGGGGATCCCATCTCCGCACCCTCCTTGGGAGAACCCCACACATTTTCACGATCTTGGGTAAGCCACCAATCCGCCCGCTCTCCGTAAGCGGTGGCATCGTTCGAATTCATCGCAATCCGACGATTGAGTTCTTGCAACTTACCTACCGACTGATTGACCTCCTTATTTTCCGAGGACTCCTCCCCACTTTGATTAGAACGACAAGCAGCTACGGATAGCAAAATTGCCATACCTAACCCTATCCAACAACGTTGCTCTGAATTAACCATTAATTTTGACAAAAATAGGGCTTCCATGCGTAATCATCAACATTCTTATTCAAAACATGATTTTGAGTTTCACTCTCAAAGTTCTCATTGGCCCAATGCTTGGACTTTATTCTTCCTAGCGGTGAACCTTGCCCTGGTGTTTGGATTAGCGAATGACATCAACGCACAAGATTCCTTGATTTACCGTTCGGAATTTAATTTTCGTAATGCCCGCATGCTGACTCGCGGTGGGGATAACGCCGAGGCATATTGGAATAATGCGTCCAATCAGTTAGTCTTCCAAAGCAACAACCCCGCTTGGGGCTTACAATGTGATCAAATTTTCGTATTGGATTCATCACGCATTTTCGACCGGGAAGTGGATTCTCAGGTTAACGGGATGACCCAGAAACCAGTAATGGTATCCACAGGCCAAGGCCGAACGACCTGCGCCTACTTTGTCCCTGGTGACCAAAAAGTGGTCTGGGCCTCCACCCACGGTCAACAAGAGACCTGTCCTCCCCCACCGGCTCCTCGACCCGACCGTAAATATCTCTGGCCCATCGATGCCGCTTATGATATTTATTTGAGCGATTTGACCGGTGGCCAACAGGAAGTTTTGGTCAGTTCTCCAGGTTATGATGCCGAAGCGACTTTTTCGCCGGATGGCCGATGGATGGTCTTTACGAGTACGCGGGATGGGGACCTAGACCTCTACCTCATGTCCTGGCCCGATCGAAAGATTTCCAGAGTGACTCGCGAAATGGGTTACGACGGCGGAGCCTTCTTTTCGCCAGATAGCAAACAACTTATTTTCCGTGCATCCAGACCACGGACCCCCGAAGAAATCAGTGAGTACAGAGAACTCCTCGCCCAAAACCTGGTGGCCCCAACGCTTATGGAGCTTTTTGTTTGCAAACTGGATGGGAGCGAACTGCATCAAATCACTCAATTGGGCGGGGCTAACTGGGCACCTTATTTTCATCCTGACGGTCGTCGGGTGATTTTTTCCTCCAATCACCAAAGCAAAAGGGGGTTTCCTTTCAACCTTTTTATGATTAACCTGGACGGCACAGACCTGCGTCAAGTCACTTTCGACCCCACATTTGATTCCTTTCCCATGTTTTCTCCGGATGGCCGGCGCCTAATCTTTGCCTCTAACCGTCGTAATGGAGGGACACGAGACACCAACCTGATTCTCGTAGACTGGATCGACCGTCCTTAACTTCGCCAAGAATACTCCTTAAGCCCATCTTTTATGCCCATTTACCATCGCCTAGGACAAATCCCTCCCAAAAGACATACCCAGTTTCGCAAACCGAACGGGGAATTGTACTATGAACAATTGTTTGGCACAGTGGGTTTTGAAGGGATGTCTTCCTTGATGTACCACCTACATCGACCTACCATAATTCGATCCATGGGCGAGACTTTGGATTTAAGACCCCAAATTGCAGTACAACATAACATTACTCCACGCCGCTATCTAGGTTTCCAGGTTGAACCCGTCCAGGATTATCTCCAAAGCCGTGTTCCCCTTTTTGTGAACCATGACATCACTATGGGGCTTGCCGCCCCCAGCGGGAGCAGTCACGATTATTTCTACAAAAACGCGGACGCCGATGAATTGATTTTCGTCCATCGCGGGACGGGTACCTTGCGGACCCAGCTGGGAAATATCGCCTTCGAAAAAGGCGACTACCTCTTGATCCCGCGGGGTATGATTCACTGTTTTGAATTTGACGAGAAAGACACCCGTCTTCTCTACCTGGAATCCAACGACCCGCTCTACACCCCCAAACGCTACCGCAATTGGTTTGGACAATTGTTGGAACATTCCCCTTATTGCGAAAGGGATTACAAACTCCCTACCGAACTGGAAACGCACGACCAAATGGGTTCCTTTGAAATCAAAATCCGTAAGCAAGGGATTCTGCATTCCGTCGTCTACGCCAGCCATCCCTTTGACGTGGTGGGTTACGACGGGTACAATTTTCCTTTCGGTTTCAGTATTTACAACTTTGAACCGATTACGGGTAGGGTTCACCAACCGCCCCCTGTTCATCAAACCTTTGAAAGCAAAGGTTTTGTAGTCTGCAGTTTTTGTCCCCGCCTCTACGATTACCATCCTCTTTCGATTCCGGCTCCTTACAACCATTCTAACATAGACTCCGAGGAAATTCTCTACTACGTGGACGGTGATTTCATGAGCCGCAACGATATTGGACCTGGTCAAATCACGTTGCATCCTGGTGGTATCCCCCACGGACCGCACCCGGGCGCCTACGAGCGCAGTATCGGTAAAACTTCGACTGATGAATACGCTGTCATGATTGACACCTTCAAACCACTGGCCATCACCCAAAACGCTATGGCCTTGGATGACGGAAAGTATTACCGATCCTGGATGGAATCCGCTTACGAATAAACCCCACTGCTCCTACATACCTTCGATACGCCATGAACGAAACCTTGACCCAACCCGTAACTACCTCGGTCAACGAGGACTTTCTTCCGCTTCTGGGGACCGACCATTTAGAACTCTACGTCGGGAATGCCAAACAATCCGCTTATTATTATCAAGCCGCTTTTGGTTACGAGCTCATCGCCTACGCAGGTCCAGAAACAGGTCTCAAGGACAGGGCCTCTTATGTTTTGCAACAAAACAAAATTCGCTTAGTCCTCACCTCCTCCCTGCACCCGCAGACTGAAATTTCTAAGCATGTTGAACAGCACGGTGACGGGGTCAAATTTTTGTCTTTGTGGGTGGACGATGCGACAGCGGCCTACGAGGCCACGGTGGCCCGCGGTGCCCGCCCCCATCAGGCACCCCAGGTACTCGAAGATGCTCACGGCAAGGTGGTCATCGCCTCCATTCACACCTACGGGGATACTGTTCACCGTTTTGTAGAACGCAAAGACTACCACGGTCTTTTCATGCCCGGTTACGGTAGTCCCCGCTGGAAACTATCGGTTGAGCCCGTAGGACTCCAGTACGTGGATCATTGCGTGGGCAATGTAGAACTCGGTGCCATGAATATCTGGGTTGAATTTTACGAAAAAGTCATGGGCTTTCAATTGCTCATCACCTTTGATGACAAGGATATCTCCACCGAATATTCGGCCCTCATGTCCAAGGTGGTTTCGAACGGCAACGGGTACGTCAAATTCCCCATTAACGAACCAGCCTCTGGCAAAAAGAAATCACAAATAGAAGAATACATTGAATTCTACCGTGGTGCAGGAGTTCAACACATTGCCTTAGAAACCTACGATATTGTGCATACCGTCACGGAACTACGCAAAAGGGGTGTTGAGTTTCTTTACGTTCCCGATGCTTATTATGACGATTTGATAGAAAGGGTTGGTGAGATCTTGGAAGACATCCAAATTCTCAAATCACTGAACATCCTCGTGGACAGGGACGAACACGGTTACCTTTTGCAACTGTTCACCAAACCTGTTCAAGATAGGCCCACCATGTTTTTTGAAATTATCCAACGAAGAGGCGCCAAATCCTTTGGCAAAGGAAATTTCAAGGCTCTCTTCGAGTCCATTGAACGCGAACAGGCCCTGCGCGGTAATCTGTAGGTCAGGCTTCCAGTCGGGTTAATTTCCGGTCCAAACGCCAAAGCATAACGAAAAGACCAGCCTGAATAAGCAGAACTACTGCCAAGACCACGTAGATCTTACCGTTGCTTCGCAGGGTATCAGCCATAGCGACAGTCTCTTGTGGATTCGATCCCGAGACGAGATCTTGGGTTGAACCTGCAGCAATTCCAAACAGGTTTAACAACACCAACAGAACCAAAGGCAAGAAGAAACGCTTCATGGGCATAGGTTTAAGATGGAATTCGATTTCGCAACAAATTGTATCGTGCCCACAAATTGGAGGCCCACCAGCCCATAAGGGTCCAGGCAATTACCGCAGGATAAAAAACCCAACGCATTCGGCCGTCCAAATCGTACGCCGAAAATCCGGGATTCCCCCCGTTACCAGGATGCAACGAGTCGGTAAGCCTCGGGAGGATGAAAAGCAACGGAATCAAACAGAAGAAGGCCAGAATATTGTAAGTGGCAGATACGCGGGCCTGCCTGCGCTTATCATCGAAAGAGGAGCGTAGAACGGTGTAGGCCAAATACATCAACAGACCTATCGCCGAAGCATTTTGTTTGGGGTCACCGCTCCACCAGGCACCCCAGGTAAATTGAGCCCATACCATACCGGTAACCAAACCCAAAACCCCGTATAGAATCCCCATTTGGGTTAAGGCGAAAGCCCAAAGATCATCCGTCTCGTGTTGGAACAACAAATACCGAATAGAATATACCGCAGCGCCCAAGAGCATCAGCATCATTCCAAACCACATAGGCACATGGAAATAGAGGTTTCTCACCGATTCGTTGAGAATCACTTTGCGCGGAACCTCCCCCATCCAGCCCATCCAAAAAACATACACCATAATCAGGAGGGTGAAAAGCTTCAAGGCTGTAGGCAATGGCGCAATTCGATGAGAGAAGGTATTCATTAGAGGTTCAAAGATAAAATCATTCGCCCTATTCCTTCCAGAGAAAAGGAAACAACAAAGCTCCCAAAGCCAAGATCATAACCAAAAGGGCCGCCATGGCACCTGCATACGGCCAAACCACCGACCAGTCCAAACCATCTAACGCCATTCGCGAGAGGCGATGCACAAGCAACAAGCAAGGCAACAACAAAGGAAAGCCCAACACTGGCATTAATTGGGCAGGATTGGAGGCACCGCGGGCCATGGCCGAAACCAAGGTCAAAACAGTGGCGAGCAAAGGTCCTGACAATAGTTGTGTCAAGATGAAGATGCCCGTGTTTTGAATCGGATAACCCATCCATACCCCCATGAGAACCGAGGCCAAAGCCATAAGCACCCACAAGGAAAACGTTCCGGTCATAACCTTGATAAGCCACAACATAACCCCTGGCGTGGTCACCTTGTAATACATCAGCAGTCCACTGCTTAAACTCAAATAGGTTCTGGATAGGACATATACCGAGGTGAATAGCATCATCAACCAATACAAGGCGACCCAAGACAACGGTCCAGCGGGACGAAGCATGAGTTGAGCGACAAAAATCCCACCAGCCAAATACAACAGAGACCCTGCCAACCACTGCCCTTGACGCCATTCCCTTAACCACTCGTGCCGCAAAAGGATGAGCATGGTTCGAACAGTTTGCTTAGCTTTCATGAATTAGTGGCTAATTTAGGTCCAATTGTTGACGAATTTTAACCCATGCCCTCCACCCTTGCCCACGCCCCCAAACCAATTCATAAAGTCCTAATCGCCAATCGTGGCGAAATCGCTTGGCGTATTCTCCGAACTGCCCGAGAAATGGGCATCGAAACGGTTGCCGTGTTTTCTGAGGCGGATCGATACGCCCCGCATGTTCGACACGCCGATTGGGCCTTTCCCATAGGACCTCCACCATCCACAGCTTCCTACTTGAGAGGGGGACATTTGATTCAGCTTGCCCTCGAACAAGAATGCCAAGCCATTCATCCCGGGTATGGATTTCTTTCCGAAAATGCTTCCTTTGCCAAAGCGGTTGAAGAAGCCGGATTGCTGTTGGTGGGGCCAAGTTCCAAGAGCATGGAAGCTATGGGTAATAAGGTGGCCGCCAAACAAGCCGTTGCCGGTTATGAAATCCCCTTGGTTCCCGGCACCGATCATCCCGTATCCGACCCAAATCAAGCGGCTGAAATCGCAGAAGGCATTGGATTTCCCTTGCTGATCAAGGCAGCGGCAGGCGGTGGTGGAAAAGGGATGCGCATCGTCACCAAGATTGAAGAACTCAACGAATCCCTGAATTTGGCTATTTCCGAAGCGACTAACGCCTTTGGGAATGGATCCGTCTTTTTGGAGAAATACATTGCTGCTCCGAGGCATATTGAAATTCAATTAATGGCCGATGATTTTGGGAATATAATTTACTTGTTTGAAAGGGAATGTTCCATCCAACGCAGGCACCAGAAGCTCATCGAAGAAGCTCCCTCTTCATGCCTTGATCCATCCCTTCGTATAGCCATGGGCGAAGCTGCGGTACGCGTTGCACTAGCCTGCGGGTACCGCAATGCGGGTACCGTCGAATTTCTTCTGGACGAAAATAACCGCTTTTATTTCTTGGAAATGAACACCCGTCTTCAGGTGGAACACCCCGTTACCGAATACATTACGGGTTTGGACCTGGTTCGCCTACAATTTGAAATTACGGCCGGTCTTCCCCTTTCGATTCGGCAAGAAGATTTGCGCATCAACGGTCACAGCATTGAACTGAGGATTTGTGCGGAGGACCCTCGCAATCAATTTCTACCTGACTTGGGCAAACTCATTCGCTTCCATCCACCACAGGGGCCCGGGATTCGTTTGGATTCCGGCTACGAAGAAGGTATGGATATCCCTGTGCATTACGACCCTTTATTGGCCAAACTCATCGTACATGCCCCGGATCGCTTGGCGGCTATTGCTCGTATGAAAAGAGCCTTGGATGAATTTGAACTTTCGGGACCCGCTACCACCTTGGATTTTGGTCGTTGGGTTATGAGTCAAAGGG
This sequence comes from Bacteroidota bacterium, assembly GCA_005799025.1. Classification (GTDB taxonomy): domain Bacteria; phylum Bacteroidota; class Bacteroidia; order UBA7662; family UBA7662; genus SYHX01. Next base: position 13,347 of record SYHX01000064.1, read on the forward strand.
ACTTTGTCGAAGGTCGATTTGATACCGGCTTCATTGCCAAGTATTTTCGAGGCTCGGAATCGCTGGATACCCCTTTGCCTCCATGGGAATCCTCTGCCGAAGGGAATCCTCTCTCCTTTTCCGAAGAAATCGCAATCGCTGCTGTAGTGTTACAACATCAATTCTCTTCCCAAGAAGTTCAAAATTCACAGCCGGACGCTCCTTTTGTTTCGGATGCCTGGCATCAACTTTGGAAGAACAATTGACAGGACCTAAGCCGAAAACCATTTGAGGACTTGCGTTTTTCAGAAAAAACACGTATTTTTGCACTTTGGGGCTGAACGGAATCGACAGCTTGTTCAGATGACCCGATAAGCATGCCGAGCCTGGAACCGTTGCTCGTTAATCCGATGGTTCAAGCCTTAAACGGCAACTACGACTACGCACTCGCTGCTTAATTCTAGGAATAAGCAAGAGTTGTCTCCGGGCAGGTGAGCTCACTGGCCTGTCCTATGGAGGCATCGACCACAATGAGCTGGTTCTAAGGCAGGCTTGACCAAGGAACAAGAAACCTAAAGCCTAAGCGTGATCTTCGGCCCGCCGCCCGCCTGGATCCCGTCGAAAATCAAGGGTAGGATAAGCATGTAGAAAGTCGGGGATCGACTTGACTGGACCAGGGTTCAACTCCCTGCAGCTCCACATCGAATCGGGGGTTAAGTGAAAGACACTTCCCCCACCTTAGCGAGGTCGTCGGACCTGGTAGGCGACCTCGTTTCGCCTCCCTACCAATGTCCATGGCGCATTGTACCCCATGTACAAAAGGGAGCCTTCCACAAGCCAACCCTCCTCCTCCAGGATTTTCCTTAACCTCTTGCTGTAGCGCTCGAGGTCCTTGTCCTTGGCATAACCGCCAAAACGAAGCACACCCAAAATACGTGACGGGACAGTTTGTAAAGAGATTGTACGATCAGAAGTTGATGGCAAATCAGCCTCTCGACGATCAAAAGGCATATAGAAGGACAAGGACGGCTTTTCCCCCATGTCCATAACCACGGGGGCCGTCATCGCCATGGACTCGGAACGATCGTTCCCTCCAAACAAATATCTGGCCACCCTACGGAATCCCTCGTTGGCAGGACCTCCCAAAGAATTATGGCTCAGCCCCGTCTTGGCCACCACCAAGGAAGGATATTCTCGAATTTCAACACCACCACGCAGGTTGGCCAACCTCTGGAACGAAGGCTCCGGAACTTTTTCGAAGGCCAAAAGCCGCCTGCCGGCTAAAAATGCCAAAACCAGAAGTAGACCAATGAAGATTAATTTCATTTGATTTGTTTTTCACAAAACGCCACATGAAGAAAAAAGTTCCAGCATATCCCTCTATTTCAAATAATCCTCCAAAAAATTATTCTCCCTGAGGTATTTACTTGGAAGAGGAATCTGTCTCATAAACTAATTTCCTCTGTATGGAGGGTTCGGGCAGTATTTTCGACCTTGAACCGATGAATACCTCCATTTTTCCAAATTCCAAAACATCATGGTGGCTAGGGTGGCTGGGAACCCCCCTTTATTTGCTGGCTTTTGGGATCATTGTGCTCGTTTTTGATCCATGCCTGCGGTTAGTTCATCTCAGCTTTGGGTACGAAGCTCACCAGAAAGGGATTCGTCTGATGAATCGAATCCTGTACTTTGCCTTGTGGTTGAACGCCTGCCGTATTTCATGGAACAAGCATCCTGATGCCTTGCCCATACCTGCCCCAACCCTGGATTCTGCTCAGCGTACACCTGCCCGCATTTTTGTCGCCAATCATCAAAGCCTAAATGACATTCCTCCATTAATTTGGAAACTTCGGTCTTACCGCTTGGTTTTGGTTTCCAAAGCCGAACTATCCAGGGGCATTCCATCGATATCGTATAATTTTAAAACCGGTGGCGTGATCGCCATCCAACGCAAAAAACCGCATCAATCCTTGGAAGCGATGCGAAGGTTAGGCCAACGCCTTGCAAGCAGTGACGAAAATGTTTTGTACTTTCCGGAGGGAACGCGAGCTCGAGATGGACAGCCCGCAGTCTTCCGAAGCGGGGGCCTTGAACAATTGATGCAATCCAATCACCAAGTAGAATTAGTTCCTGTGGCTATTCGTGATTCCTGGAGATTGGCGCAATGGAATTTCCTCCCCATTCCCTTTGGACAGATTATACGCTTTGATGTGCTGCCCTCAATCTTTTCCAAAGATGTCGTCGAGCAATGCCACGGCGATATTGGACAAGCGGCAAGACTCTTAATGCAATCCGTTCAAGAGGCCATTGTGCAACAACTAAATCTTGAAATACCTTGAATCATCGACAACCAATTTCCATGAAAACACTTTTCGTATACTCACCCTCTCGTCAATTTACCATGGAGGAAACCCGTCCAGATAATTTCTTCTTCCTGAGATTTTTTTGGCTACTCAGCATCCTCTTTTGCCAACATGAAGCCTTCGCAGTCCCTGATGAGGGCATGTATCCCCCTTTGGCGATTCAGAAGGAAGCACTCATCAAAGCTGGTCTTCGTATGGATCCTCATTTGGTTTTGAGCTTGGGTGAGAAAGGACTGCTCCCTGCTCTGGTCAGAGTGGGTGGTTGTTCGGGTTCCTTTGTATCCTCAGAAGGGCTTCTTGTGACCAACCATCATTGCGCTTTTGATGCCGTGGCCGGAGTCAGCACCTCTGAGGAGAATCATCTCGAAAAGGGATTTTATGCCCGCAAAAATGCCGACGAAATTCCCGCCAAAGGCCTTAGTCTCCGCATTACGGTAGGCTTTGAGGATTGCAGTGAACGAATTCTTGAGAGCCTACCCGGTACCAATCGACCTGTGGAGAGACAGAAGGCCATCAGAGAACGCATGTCCTCCCTCGAAAAAGGCGCTGCCGCAAAGGACAGCAATTCCACATTCGAAGTATCGGAAATGTTTCCAGGTAAATCGTATGTTTTGTTTCAATACACGGTCCTCAATGATATTCGTATTGTCTATGTTCCAACCCGTGCCATTGGTGAATTCGGTGGGGAGTCCGACAATTGGGTTTGGCCGCGCCATACCGGGGATTATACTTTTCTGAGAGCCTACGCAGGGCCCAAAGGGGAAATGCGACCCTATCACCCCGAGAATATCCCTTTCAAGCCTATCGCCTATTTGCCCATAGCCCAGAAGCCACTTGCCGAAAATGATTTTGTGATGATCATGGGCTATCCGGGTAAGACCTTTCGCCAATACCCTGCATCCTATCTGCGATACCAAGCCGAAAAACTACTACCCATTACCCAAAAGAATTTTGATTGGCTTATCCAACGATTGGAAAAGCAAAGTGAAATGAGCACTAGCGAATCGTTGTTATGGTCTTCGCGAATTAAGTCATTGGCCAATACATCCAAAAATTATCGCGGTAAATTACAGGGCCTTCGCCGAGTACCCATCATCAAGCAATTTGAAGCGGTGGACCAGGCTTGTCGTCAAAAGGCTGATCCATCAGCGATCGAAGCTATGAATGCCTTGGATTCTTTATACGAAACCATGCATCAACGGGCTGAATTGCATTTGAATTTTCAACACCTTTCGGCCCAGTCCAAAACGATGCAGTGGCTGATTCGTCAGGCAGATTTGAAGGACCGAATCATAAACCTTAAAAATAATCCCTCCAAAGACTCCATCTTGGAAGCCGAAACCAAAGCGCTTAATAATTGGAAGGTAAAGAACAAGGTCAGTTGGCGTGGTTCACTCGAGCGGGATGTTCTCCAGTATTTTGTTACTCAAAATTCAGGCCTGATTCCACAAGAGCTCAGTTCAACGAAGTGGCATGCGTGGTTGGACCAATTAGACCGGTCCAATGATTTTCTAGAAGAGTCTAAATGGACTAAAGTTCTTGGAAATCATTGGCGTAGTTTGTCTTTACGTATTAAGCAAGAACAAAGCGATTGGAGCGCTCGATTGGGCGCCAATCTGCCAATATACCTTGATCTACGTCTTCAAGTGCTCAACCAGGCCTTTATCCCAGATGCCAACGGCACCTTGCGTTTAACTTACGGGAATGTCAAAGGCTTCTCACCGGAAGATGGGGTTTTTCATCGGCCCTTTACAACCCTGAACGGCATGTTCGAAAAAGCAGCCACCGGCCATCCTGATTACCGCATCGATTCCACCTTATACCGCTCAATTCGGCAAGGTTACAACGCATCGACTCAACCATCGGAACTGCAGAATCAAGAACAACGATTTGGCGATTTGGCCATAACCATGGTGGATGCAGCAAGTGATCAAACACTAGCCATCAAAAAAAACCGAACCCGCTCGGAGGATATTCCAGTGGCTTTTTTGTATAATCTTGACACCACAGGCGGAAATTCTGGGTCACCGGTCATGAATGCCGACGGTGACTTGGTGGGGGTGAATTTCGATAGGGCTTTTGGGGCAACCATCAACGACTTTGCATGGAATGTGGACTACAGCCGATCAATAGGCGTAGATATTCGCTTTGTATTATGGAATTTGAAAAACATAATTGGAGATCAACGCCTCCTCACGGAATTATTCCCGCTTGGGCTACCTGAACACCTGCAACGCTAAGCTCCTACTTACGGATGAATCCCAACCAACCTTTCCGATTAGGAATCTTGCGAGAATCCAAAAAGCCTTATGACCTTCGAACCCCATTAATTCCAGAAGATTGCAGGACTCTTCTAGAAACCTATCCTTGGATGGAAATACGGGTACAACCTTCGTCCTTTCGATGCTTTGAGGATAAGCAATACCACGATGCGGGATGCCTCATGCAAGAAAATTTATTAGGATGCCAGCTCATCCTGGGCGTCAAAGAAGTGGCACTGGATCAACTTCTACCGGATCATTCCTTTGCCTTCTTCTCGCATACCATCAAAGCACAACCCTACAACCAAGAATTGATGAGGCATATGGTTCGAAATCGAATCACCCTGCACGACTATGAATTAATGACCAACGAATCGGGCCAAAGGACAATAGCCTTTGGGTATTGGGCAGGGATTGTAGGTGCATGGCATGGATTGCGAATGCGGGGCTTACGAAGCGGTAACTACACCTGGCCAAGGGCCGTTGAAATGGGTTCTTATCAAGAATTGCAACAAATTCTCTTAAACGATAGGGCTCTCATCGCCAACAAGGACTGCAGCCCATTACGTGTTTTGGTATGCGGAAGTGGGCGAGTAGGTCAAGGCGCAGTACGAGTTTTGAAAGACGCAGGCTTCATTGCTTTAGACCCTCAAGACCTCCTGAATTCCAACGGAAATATTTCTGCATCGAACTCTGGTATTTACACCGTACTTAGATCTAAGGATTTGTTTCGTGCCAAAGATGGTTCGCCCTATTCATCGCAGGCCTTCTACACGCGTCCACAAGATTTCGAATCTTGTGTTGGGCCCTACCTGGGTTCGGCAGACCTTATGATCAACACCATTTACTGGAATCCTGCTGCTCCGAGGCACTTTGCGACTATGCATATCCAAGATTCAAAATTCACCATTCAACAAATTGCAGATATTTCTTGCGATATAGATGGCTCCGTACCGCTGACCGTTCGACCCTCCACCATTGAAGATCCTTATTACGGAATTTCCAAGGCCACCCTTCTTGAATGTACGCCATTCGATCCCAACAGCGTGGACATCATGGCAGTGGATAATTTGCCATGTGAACTGCCCACCGATGCTTCTCGCGATTTCAGTGCCGCCTTGTGTCGTTATTTCCTGAATCCCTTGATGAATAAACCTTCATCGATACTAGAGAACGCCCTTTTGTTAAACCAAGGTCGTTTAAATCCAAACTTTCAATATCTCCAAGGGTATGCATTGATCGCTTGATTCAAGCTCCAAATAACCTTATCTTTACCTTGTTTTGAGTTTGTACCTCCTCGCATTCCTGCGAAAACCTACAATCCCGCGAATCACTATATCTCCTCTTCGAACACAGCCCCCATCCATAAACCTATGACGGACGAAGACGATATCCAGCCTTACCAACCCATTTGGACTGCCCAAGAACGCTTAGCCCTTGTGATCAATAATGCCTGCCTTGCCATCATTGGGTATTATTTGGTTCGAATCCCTTTGATTTTAATTTCTTATTTCTTTGCCAAACTGGAAGATCTTCGACCAGTCCTTCATTATTATGGGATAACCATAGGACAGCTTGCCGATGACTCGGTTATCCAAGGAGCTGGATGGACTGGAGGTTCAACTATTGCGGCATTCTTTATTGGTCCTCTTGTATTTGCCTTTGCCGCTTTCTATATATTGCAACGATGGGAGTTCCTTTGGAACAACGGGATTTCATTGGGTCTCATTCTGTGGACTAGTTTGCATGGCTTCAGCAGGTTGCTCTGCGGTGCAGTTGCCGGTGTCTTTATTCCTAAATTTGTTGGTTTAGTTTTTCTCTCAACCGGGCTTAATCTAGGAATTCGAATTCTTCTCAGTGTTTTGCTTTTTGGTCTATTTCTAGCCCTTGCCAAACAATTCCTACCACCTTTGCTCTTTAACAGCCGTGCCCAACGCGTTGCTGAAGAGGAAGATGCCAGGGCAGAATTTGTCCGTTACTCCCTATTCTTACCTTGGCTTGCAAGCTCAACCTTTATTTCCCTTATCCACGCAATACGAGGTCATTATTACGAGGTTATTATCCAATTCCTGATTGGTATTGTAGTGCTCACTATTTATCATAATTTCCGACCGCAGAAACCTGAATACAACGTGCCCATCCCCGATCAGGGAAGGCCTCGCATCGATTTTCGTCTTTGGGTTGCCACCGCTTTAATATTTGTTCTCATTTTTCTAATCTTTTTCTAATCTCCTTTCGATCTCATTTATGCTCAATCCACTTGATGCTCTGCGTTCTGGCACCTATTCCTTGATTGATGTCCGAACAGACGACGAATACCAACAAGATCATATTGCGGGTTCCCTTCACTACCCTCATACCCAAATTTTAGATTTTACCGATCAGATCAACCAATTACCTGAGCCTAGGATTCTTTATTGCCGTAGCGGTGCCCGAAGTGCCATGGCACTTCAAATGCTGCAGCAGAGTGGGGTCTCCGGATTGTTCAATGCAGGTGGCATTAATGACATGAGGGAATTGTTACAGGATGCAGGTGTTGCAAGGCATTGATTGCCAATCTTGGATTGAGAATCAACCCATTCCACCTGCCCAACGCAACGAATGGCGACCGTATCGGTCCTTCATTCGATCGAGCACACGATACAATGCATCCTCGCGGTCGTAATCAGCAAACAAGTCCATTTGACTGCCTGCATGGCTTAACTCGCTCAAACGAACTCCCACCAAACGTACCCTCATTCTTCGGGTATAGAGTTTGTGCATTAATTCCACAGCCGTATCCATCAAAATCCGATCCGAAGCCGTGTAAGGCAAAGTTTGTTGTCGGCTTACCGTGTCAAAGTCCGCGTAGCGAATCCGCAGGGCCACGCAACCGCAAACCATCCCCTGCGATCTTAGCTCCGTTCCCAGCCCCTCGGCCAAAGAGCGAATACGAGCTCTAAGCAAGGCAGGATCCGCCGTATCCTGTTCAAAAGTTCGCTCGGAAGAAATGGATTTTTGTTCCCTGTACGGAATCACAGGACTGGGATCAATGCCTCTTGCCTTTTCCCAAAGCGTCATTCCGTTCTTGCCAAAAAGCCGTACGAGATAATCCTTTGGGATTTGTTGCAACAAATAAATACGACCAAGCCCAAGCTCTTCGAGTTGTTTGGACCAAACCGGTCCAACCATTGGGATTTTGCGTACCGGTAACGGTGCAAGATACCTCGCCTCGTTTCCGTTTATCACGCATTGCTGGTTATCTGGCTTGGCTTGACCCGTGGCGATTTTGGAAACTGTTTTGTTCACCGAAAGCCCCAACGATGAAGGTAAGCCAATTTCACGCGCTACACGTCTACGAATTTCGCTAGCCCAGCGCCAGCATCCCAGGTACTTATCCATTCCGCTCAAATCCGCGTAAAACTCATCCACGGACGCCTTCTCCAGCATGGGAAGCGATTCCTGCATCAACGATGTCACCGCTCTACTGTATTCGCTGTACTGATCCGCATGACCCCTGACCAGGACAGCTTCAGGGCATAATTTCAATGCCATGCGTACTGGCATTCCCGATGAAACCCCCATGGACCTTGCTTCGTAACTGCACGATGACACCACGGCCCTGTCACCTCCTCCTCCAATCAGCAGGGGCTTGCCACAAAGCCTACTGTCCATGAGTCTTTCTACCGAAACAAAAAACGTATCCAAATCAAGATGCAAAACGCAACGATTTTCGCCAAAAGCATATCTCTCCTGCTCGGTGGCTTTGGGGAGAATATTCTCTGGGTCTTGACTGAAATCATGGCTCCGCATATCAAGAGAATGAATGTCCATCCAAAGAAGCCTCAACGGACAAGAAAGCGCGTTTATGCATAGCGCTAACCTCCACGTAACGATAGTCGTATTCCTCACGAAGCAATCCGGTAACACGGTAAACCCCCTTACCTTTCCACGGGTAATCCCTGAGTTGAGGAGGAAAATGAACCGTATCCACCCAAGCCCCTAGAGGATCTCTCCAACAACCAAAGGCCATGCGTTCGCCCCTGACAGTACGCACCGTACGCATGTGCACCGCATATACATCCAGAATCACCTCCGACGAAACCGCAACCGCTTGTGCGCTCATCGAACGAGGTGGACCAAAAGTACCCTGATCCACCAATGCAAAAGGATCCGTAAGCGTAAACCCTAACAATTCCATCTCGTCATAAGCTTGTCGAATACCGGCATACGGCACTGACCCCATTCCCTCGGTCTCACCCCATGGCTGCAAAGGCATTTCCTTGAACAGCGCCATGCTTGGGGCATGAACCAACGAGGCCGAAGATCCCCCGTAATAAAGCCGAACACTCCACAAGGCCGAGGTTCTGCATGAGGACAACGACCGTAACGCCCCAACCCGCCATAACAACAAGGTCTGTTCCTTACCCAAACCTGTACGTCGGCAAAAATCCTCCACAGTAACAAAAGGGCCGCCCTGACGCCTAGACTCCAGAATATTCGTTATACTCCTCTCCTCCACGCCGTTAATCCATCGCAATCCCACCCAAATCGATTTGCCTTCCAGCACAAAAGAGTCCCCACTACGGTTCACACAAGGCCCTTCGGCCTTAGCGCCCAGTCTCACCGCCTCCTGAAGGTATTCCTCTGTGCTGTAGAAACCACCACCGTTGTTCAGCACCGAAACCATATACGCCAACGGGGCATAGGCTTTGAGGTACAGGCATTGATAGCTTTCGACCGCATAAGACGCCGAATGCCCTTTGGCAAAAGCATACCCGGCAAAACCCGCAATTTGCCTCCACAATTCCTGCACCAGACTCGCATCATGACCTTGTGCCGTAGCCTTCACTACAAAATTCTGTTCCAAATTCTGCAATTCCGTAAGACCCCTATGTTTACCGCTCATAGAACGCCTCAATACATCCGATTCCGCAAGGCTTAATCCCCCAAAAAAATGAGCTACCCGAATCACATCTTCTTGATAAATCATAACACCGTGTGTTTCCAATAACAATTTTCTCAAAGCCTCCGGCGCATCCATGCGTTTCGAAGGACAGCGCTCTCGTTCGATATAAACCCGCATCATTCCCGAAGAAGAAACTCCGGGGCGAATCACGGAACTTGCAGCGACCAATCCAAGATAATCCCTAACCCTAAGCTTGGTCAAAAGCATACGCATAGCCGGCGATTCAATGTAAAAACACCCAACGCTCGCGCTCTGCGAAAGCATTTGAATAACCCGCGCATTACGCTTCAATCGAGGTGTATCCCTGAGAATTTGGGCTAACGCTCTTTGCCGTACAGGCCCCAGTCCGCGCAAGGTGTCCTTGATTTTGGCCAAACCCCGCTGACTTAACAAATCAAATTTGTGAAAGCCTAAATCTTCCGCATCGTGCATATCAATCATAGCGGTTGGAAAACCCTTGGGCGGTCGAAAACACGCCGTATAGTTCAACACGGATTGATCCGTAATCAAAACCCCACCGGCATGAATGCTATGATGAGCCGGCATATCCTGCATACGCCTTGCATAATCCTCTATCATCTTGCCCAAGCTATCCTCAGACTCCTGATTACCCCCACTCATCAAGGCAAGACGATCGCTCTCCTCCCGTGGAATCCCCATAACCTTGCATAATTCCCGAACGGCGGAACGATGACGATAACAAACATGGGTACCCAACAAGGCGACATTCGGAAATCTTCGGAAAACGTAACGCAATACATCATCTCGGTCCTTCCAAGAGAAGTCCAAATCAAAATCAGGAGGATTGCGCCGGTATAAATTAATAAAACGCTCAAAGTACAAGTCCAATTCCAAGGGGTCTACATCGGTAATGAAGAGTAGATACGCCACAAGGCTGTTGGCTCCACTCCCTCTGCCCACATAAAAAAAATCCGATGCTCTGGCATACTTAAGAATCTTCCAGTTGATCAGAAAATAAGCAACATAACGCTTCTGACGGATAATGCTCAATTCTTTATGCAAACGATCCTCTAAACCCGTAGGTGGAGTTTCGTAGCGGCTTGGAATCCCCTTATGAGCAAGGAAGCAAAGCAAACGATAATCAAAATCTTCATGACCTGTATAACGAGATAGGTTCTTGTGCGGATACTGCGGTCCAATTTCAAAATGAAGCCGACAAGCATCGAGCAGGGCTGCACTACGATACAAAAGCTCCACATAAGCATGGAAATCAGCAAAAACCTGCTCGGAAGATTGCATGCAATCCGTAGCCATTGCCAGATCATGTTCGTCTTGTAATTTGGATAACAAAACATTATGATGAATGGATCGAAGAACCCGATGAAGATCCCAATCCGAAGAATCCATCAAAGTTGCCGTTTGCATTGCCACCAAACGTGAAGCCCCTACCCGGTTAACCCACTGGAGATACCGATGCAATTCCCTGGAGGACAAGCCAATCATCTCCCCCTCTCGAAGGCGATGACCCGGAGCCTGCTTTGCTCCGTAAATCACCCAAAGGTCCGGGTGAGGCAACGCCGGTAGAGGCCAATCAACCCCATCGCACAAGTATTCTGTTAGACGCTTGCACAACTCACTATACCCTGCATGATTCCGGGCGATCAACACATACCGACGCTGGCATCCGCTACGGCAATCCAAACCGGCCAAGGCTCGAATCCCGTATCGAGGAGCCAAACGCATCCATTCCGCAATACCGGCCGTGCTGTTAATATCCGTCAAAACTATGGTATCCCATCCAAAACGAGAGGCATGCTTCAGCAACTGCTCGGGGGAATGGATACCGTAACCCAAACTGAACCAACTATGAACCTGCAAATACATACAACATCTTATCAGCTATCTCACAAAATGCCTTCCCGAACCTGTAACGAATTGAAAATTAAGCAATCAAAAATTACCGATTCGATATCGCATGCGGTGAACTACCCTTCCAGCTATCCTTTCATTTGATACACAAGGCCCTGTAATTCTGTTGCCAACGACTGAAGCCGGGGCCACATCGTTGAATCGTTCACACTCTCGCCGTAGGCATCGGGAAGACGAAAAGACAAATACCCTAACACTTTCCACATTTCCATCACCTGATCCAGCGATATCTTGTAAGGTTTGTACGCTGGGTGATCTGATCTTAGTTCAAGGCACCCATCGGCCAACGCTGGATAAATGCGCTTATAGACAAGACCCTCTCCACGGGACAAAACCACAGCACATTGACCCGAACGGATGCTTCGCCAATCCGCTGCAAATTCAGCGACAACGTACGAGCCATCCGGAACAGGGAGCATGCTATCCCCTTTGATTTGAAACAACCTGTATGTTCTCTCGGAACTCAACTCCGGAACCGGAAGGCGAAAGGCCGGGAGTCGAGCCACATAATCCGCATCGCGATGGCCCTGCAAATACCCCGCAGCCGCCTGCTCGGGGACCAAACTAATCTGTTCCTTGCCCCCAGAATCCTCAACACCCACGGTCAATATCCGCAATGCATCCCCGGATACCCTGGACGAAAGCGAAGGTCCCCACTGCCCTGCCTCTCCATCAGCCTGCAATAGATCCTCGATCGTGCAGTCAAATAAACGTGCCAATGCCATAAGAACTGCATTTCTGGGCTCTGCCCGACCCTCCTCGTAGGACCCAATAACCGATCGCCCCACCCCCAAGCGTTCTGCCAATTCTTCCTGGGTCCATCCCAAGCTCTTGCGCTTCCAGCGCATATTCAATGCCAAATAGGTCATGGTCTTCGAATTAAAAGAGTTTGTGTTGATCAACTTAACGAATGCTAAATTAATTGGTTTTTCTATATTTTTTAGCATTTTAGAAAAACATTGCAAATCAGCTCAAAAAGCCTACTCTCCACCACCAAACATGTATATTTACATCGCTCGAAGGTTCCGTAGCTCAATTGGATAGAGCATCTGACTACG
>SYHX01000065.1 GCA_005799025.1 Bacteroidota bacterium
ATGGCTATTATTTCAACCGATGCCAGAATATCCAAGTGGTTGCCAACAAATTAACAGGTTCCGGAACAACCTACTACGGATACTATATAATTGGGTCCATGGGTATGGTCTTTCGTGAAAACGAGCTGTATGGAAATATGAATTCTTACGGTTACTACTTTAGTAATATTAGTGGTTCCGCAAGCATGCCCAACCAACTCATCAACAATGTGGTTTCCTGTAATTTCTCTGCTGTGACGCCCAGGGTTCTTTATGTGAGCACTAGTGTGACCGATGGGTTAGATTATCTTGAACTCCACCACAACAGCTTTGAGGCCAGAGTAAACAGTAGTTCAACAACGGCAAATGGCCTCGTTTATATAATAGGCGGATCAGCGACTTCAACAACGATGAGCCGTTTAATCATGCAGAACAATATATTCCGCTTGGTACGGGCCGGCGGTACTTTTTCAGCAACTGGGCTCTTCTATTTTTCAGGTAACTGGCTTATTGACTCCACAATCTCAAACTACAATTTGCTCCATTTTGAAGGCCAAGGAACCTCACCTACCGTCCGTGTGTCTGCAACAAATTACACACTTGCAACCTGGAGGACAACTTTTGGCGAGGATCTCAACTCCCTCGATAGCGACCCTTTGTTTAGTGGGGTTAATAATTTAACTCCTTTTGGGCTTTCACCTGTCCGTAATGCAGGCATACCCAGCTTTGTGACCAACGATATTGCGGGCAACCTGCGCGATGCCAACCCCGATATGGGAGCTTATGAGATTCAATTGGGTGCCGCGGATGTTTATGTCGAAGCCATCCTTAACCCACCCGCTATCGTTCAGCCCTCAACCAATTATCCGGTGACAGCGCGTATCCTCAACGCATCGTTGAACCCCTTAACTTCGGTCCGTTTGCATTACCAAATGGGGTCACAACCCGAAGTCGTTCAGGTATTTACGGTAAGTTTACTTAGCGGAGATAGCGCGGTTTTGACCTTCACTCAACCCTTAACAACAGCAACATCGGGAAGCCTTCGTTTAACCGTATGGTCAGATCTGCCCAATGGTGCAAACGATGCCAATCCCATAAATGATACCGCAAGGATTTTGTTATGTCAACCGATAACGACAGGAACCTACACCGTTGGTCAATCGACTGGTAATGATTTTAACAATTTTGCTGACTTATTTGAAATCCTTGGATGCGGAGGAGTTTCAGGTTCCGTGGTGGTTCAACTGAATGCGGACAACAATTTGTTGAATGAACAAATTATAATTCCGTCCATTCCTGGATTAAGTGCAAGTAATCCTCTCATCCTTGATGGAATGGGCGATACTGTTTCGGCCGCCAACACCCAAGCAAGCTTGGGTGTACTTGGATTTTTGAATGCGAGGCATGTCATTGTTCGAAATTTTGTCATCCGGGCCCAAGGAACCGCCACAGGGGTCATTTTTGCCAATGCGGACTCGTGCGGTTTGGTTCAAAATACGATTCTTGCCGACGTTACATCAACGTCTTCCAGCATCAACGGTATTGTTACCAGCGGGTCACTTAATTCGACCACCAGTGCTTCCCTAAGCAAGGCCCTTTTGATCGATTCCAATTTAATCAAGGGCGGTTATTATGGAATCAGGCTGTACGGTGATGCAGGACTATACAGCGCTTCAAATACCGTAAGCAACAATGTCTTTGAGGATTTCTATATTTATGGAATCTATACGTATTATCAGGATGGCGCAAAAATTCGCAACAACGACATCAGCAGGCCATCGAGGAGCACACTGACAACATTCTACGGAATTTACAACTTGTATTTTTTGCGCGGTGAGATTTCCGGAAACCGTGTTCACAACGGCTTTGGCGCGAATACCTCCGGGTCCTCCAGCGTTTACGGGATTTTTGTATCCAACTCTCCATCCCCTGCGAATGAGCCCAACTTGATTTATAACAACTTGATTCACAACATGAATAACGGAACCGGTTCTATTTATGGCGTTTACAATATTGGTTCATCCAACACCCATTGGTACCACAATACCTTGATTTTTGATCAAGCTTCCAGTGCATCTGGTTTGGTGTACGGCGCTTACTTCTTGGGATCGGGCAGCAATAATCATTTCAAAAACAACATTGTTTCGATAAGTCGCGGTGGATCTGGCGCTAAATATTGCATCTATTATGTAGGAACCTCTGGAATGGTTTCCGATAACAATGATTTGCACATGGAGTCCACTACTGGGACTGTGGGTATAGGTTATAACGGAGCGGCACAAACATCCCTTGCCGCTTGGAGAACCGCTTCAGGTGGAATCTTTGACTTGAATTCCACCGATGCTAATCCGCTTTTTGCCTCCACGACCACCCTGCCATTGGTACCCACCAACTGGCCTTTGAACAACATCGGTGAAAATCTGGGCAATATCGTACCCCTAGACTTCGCAGGGCAATCAAGATCCTTAACCCCCGATCCAGGTGCCTACGAGTTTACGGTCAACGGGTGTTTTGGACTTTTGAACCTCCGGGCAGATCAGATTCAAGCATACAGCGGACGGGTTTTGTGGGCATCAGCCGCTGCACAATGGGAATTGGAATACGGCTTAGCGGGCTTTGCCCAGGGAAGCGGGACGTTATTGACTTTAAGCCAGTCGAATGTGGTGCTTAACGGATTGTTGTCGAATACCGCATACCAGGTGTATGTCCGTGAAGTGGGATGCAGCAGCGGACCCGGTGTTTGGACCACTGTAGGATTTACCACCAGAAGAGATTTTGACCTCTCAGCGGTTGATTTGATCGCCCCAACTAGCGGTCAATGCACCAATGCTAGCCTGCCTGTTCGGATGGTTGTAGCGAATACTGGGCTTCTGCCGATGACAGGATACACAGGTCGGGTGAGGGTCAGCGGACCAACCATCGCAACCATTACAGCTACCTCTACCAATACCCTGGCTCCTGGTCAAAAAGACACGTTATTGGTCGGTAACCTCAACCTCTTCCCTGGACGCTTGGCGTCATTTGAAATAACGGTAAGCAATCCGACTGATTTCTTCCGATTCAACGATACCCTCGTCATTGACAAAGAGTTTATCGGGGTCGATGCTGGACAAGACACCACTATAACTCCGGGGGATACGGCCACTTTGAATGCTGCCATCTTTGGATTTGCATCCAGTTCGGTATTGAATGCAAGTCCTGGGGCTAACAATGGTTCATCAGGCGTTTCTTTCAACGTGCGTGCTTTACAAACTGCTTACATTGATACGATTTACACCAATATCTACGGGATATTGGGCAATCCAGCCACAGTTGAATTGTGGTACAATCCCACCGCTATCAATGGAGCCCCTAACATATCCTCGACAGGCGGTTGGACCCAAATTCACAGTGCTTATCCTACAACTGTTGGTAATTCAGCTTTCGCCAATTCCTTAGCAAACAGCGCTATTGCTTTACCTGCAGGATTCAATATTCCTGCCGGATCAACCTACGGTTTCTTCGTAACGGTGGCATCGGGTGGTAGTACCGCTTACAAAACCCACATAGTAGGATCGGTGGACACTTTTGTCAACAATGCAATCGTCATCTCAACCGGACCCAACGTGGGTTATGGCGGATCGGTGCCTTTGCCGACCTTTCATCCAAGGCAGTTTTGCGGTGCCATATCGGTTCGCAATCGTGCTGTCGTCCATTGGACAGAACAAGGTTCAAGTACGGTATTGGCAACGGGTAATACGCTGCGAGTAGCTCCTGCTTTGACGACCTCCTATGTGGCAACCTTAGTGGATAGTTTGTGTCCCTCGTCGGATGCAGTGACCGTGTTCAGCGGAACAGTGAACGAAATCACCGGTTTGTTCCGTTACAACAACACCTCCCAAACCATCATGACCAACAGTGTCGTTCAGCTCAAAGACCCCCAGAATGTAATTGTCATGGCGGTCCCCACAAACTCCACCGGATCTTATTTGTTAAGTCCTGTAGCTGCAGGAAATTACACCATCACCGGGACTACCAACAAACCATGGGGAGGTGTCAGCGCGACGGATGCCTTGGGAATTTCCAGAAGTTTTACAGGCGCAGCGCCCTTGGTAGGTTTGAGGCTTAAAGCAGCAGACGTGAACGGTTCCAATACCGTAAATTCCCTCGATGCTTTGACCACATCAAGGCGCTTTTCTGGTTCCGTTTCATCCTTTGCAGTGGGTAACTGGGCTATTGAAAATTTACCTATATCCTTCAGCTCAGGCACCATTACTCGAAACTTTTATGGAATATGTTACGGTGATGTTAACGGATCGTATAATCCAAACACCGCCTTGCGACAAGAACCCAAAATTCAACTCATTGCGCAAGGCTCTGTGGAGGCAGATAAGACCATGAGCTTACGCGATTGGACTTGGCGTGCTCATCAAAACACAACCTTAGGAGCCCTATCTTTGGTTCTTACCTTCCCTGAAGGAGTGCATATTAATGAGGTGCGCTCGCTAATGAACGATGGAAATTTTGATTATCATCAGAATGGTCGTGAACTCCGGATTTCATGGTACAGCCTCGAGGAAAATCATAAGAAAGCAGGAGATCCTTTGTTTGAAATGGATATTAGTCAATTACCAAGCAGCGGACTAAATCTATCGAATCTTGTTGTTGAAGAACTGAGCGAGGCAGCATCACCGCTTGCCGAGGTTTATGATTTAACTACCGTAAGAGTCCCCGAGATAGCAGGAATATCAGAAACGGAGTGGACTATCTTCCCTAACCCAAGTTATGGTCAGGCTAAGCTTCGTATTGTCGCTCCTGAAAATGGGGTTTGTATAGTTCGCATAGTGGATGCTCAAGGTCGCTTGATTTGCTCGGAATCCTCTTTTGACCTATCCAAGGGTGCGCAGGAGCTTTCTTTGCCTATAGAGGGGCAGGCTGATGGCCTTTATTTGGTTCACGTCGCTTATTCTCCCGAAAAGTCCACCAGCTCTGTTAGGGCATTCACCAAAAATTTCTCTTTGAATATCCGTAAATAAGTCGAACTTATTTGTCGAAAACCCCGGTTCTTGAAAAAGCCGGGGTTTTCTCATTTTAGGGCTGTTTATTTTTAAATTCGTTTATGATACCTGCTAATATGAACTTTACATCATTGAATTCCTGTTTCCTGAGCATGGGATTGATCTTTATCCTCATTAACCCAACAACTAACGGTCAATCCTTGAACGGCCTATCCTTGGATGGAGTAGATGATTATGTGGCAGTAAGCGGATCCAGCGGGTTGATCGCGAATCTTGGTTCGTTTTCCATGGCTTGTTGGGTTTACCCCACCAATGCGACACCCTCTTTTCCAGATTTTGATGGAATTATAGGGTTTAGAAACGATGCCAACGCTGATTTTTATTTACTTCAATTAAGTGCTTCAACCTACGAGGCCAGATTTAGAAACAGTACAGGTATAATGCACACCTTAACCCAAGGGCCGGTCCTCCTGAATCAATGGCAACACCTTGCTTTGGTTTACACAGGCTCTAGCCTTCGTTTCTATCACAACGGCAACCTTACAGGAAGCATGAATGCAACGGGGAACATTACCAACACTGGTATTCCCCTCGAAATCGGACGTCTTAGTTTCAATAATAATCCATTTTATTTGAACGGGTCAATCGATGAGGCGGCTCTGTGGGGAAGAGCACTCTCGGACAACGAGGTAATGTGCCTATTCAAACAACAACTGGACAGTGCCTCTGCCGGAATACTATGCTATTACCCTATGGACCAAGGTATTCCAGGTGGTAATAATGTTTCTGTGCCATACTTGGAAGATGTCAAAAGTGGATACCACGGATTTTTCTATGGGATGAATCTTACAGGTTCAAATTCAAACTTTGTGACGGGGAGGCAAATGATGGGGATTCTTCGAGATACCTTGTGCAGAGGTGAATCGCTTGTTTACGGCGGCAATAATTACCAGCAGGCAGGGCAATTTCGGGTAAGATTACCACGACTAGGCCAATGCGATTCTACGGTATGCATTGTAATCAAAGTTGACACTGCCGATCGAAGAATATCCGTCAACCGGAATCAGTTGAACGCAGTTCAGTCAGGAGCACTTTCCTATCAATGGATTAACTCCGCTGGGACCACGATTGCAGGGGCAACAAATCGAAACTACACAGCGACAAGCAACGGAACATACCGAGTTGTTATGCGTATAGGTAGCTGCGTGGACACCTCCTACCCTGCCTTGGTTAGTAGTGTTGGGCTGCCTGAGGACCTCAACACGCGTACCAATCGTGCCCTAACAATTTATCCAAATCCAGGGACAAATCAAGTTCAGCTCTTGCCTTTGGGCAAAGGAATAGCTCGGATATTGGAGGTTTATTCTATCGACGGAAAGGTCATGCACCGACAAGTCTTGAATAACGAAGTCGGTGAACCTATTCAAGTGGTAACCTCGGAATGGCCCAACGGCTTATACCAATTTCTACTAAAGCTGCAACCGTTGGAATCGTGTCTATCCAATCACCGCCATCAAGAAACCTTGTTCATCTCCACCTGGTTAAAGCAATAAAAACCCCGTAGATTACAGCAACACGTTTTGTTTCACCCATAGGTTTGCAACATTGAATATGAAAAATATTTTGAGTTTAGAGCCACGAATGGCCGATCGAATTGCGGCCTTTGGAGGATCGTGGGCCTTTATTTTTTTGTTTTTTGGGATTTTGATGGCATGGATCGTACTCAAGGCGTGGGGTTTAGGCAAGATAGCCTACGACCCCTACCCGTTTATATTGCTTAATTTGATACTGAGTTGCTTGGCCGCCATCCAAGTCCCCATCATTATGATGAGTCAAAATCGTCAAGAAGAAAAAGACCGACTTAATGCCAAGAAAGATTACCTAATCAACCAAAAAGCTGAAATAGAAATTAGAGCACTACGTTACAAAGTGGATCAAATTCAAGGACAAATTCAGGAGCTAATATCGCTTTCCAAGAAGACCCCCTGATAAGTTTATGAAGATATCAGGTGTCGTTATTGCGTTCAACGAAGAAGCCAAAATCGAGGCTTGCTTGCGGTCCCTTAATCTAGTTTGTGATGAAATTATTGTATTGGATTCAGGCAGTACCGACAGAACGGTGAGCATCGCATGTGCTCTGGGAGCAAAAGTCCATTTTCAAGTTTTCCAAGGCCATATTGAACAAAAAAACACTGCCATTCAATTCGCCAAAAACAACTGGGTCCTTTCCCTAGATGCAGATGAAGTCCTATCAGAGGAACTCATCTCAGCCATTCATCAAATCAGGGGGGCCTTGCCAACTAAGGCTTTTCGATTCCCAAGGCTCAACAATTACTGTGGTCAATGGATTCGGTACGGGGCATGGTACCCCGATCGAAAAATTCGACTTTGGCATCGACATTACGGAACTTGGGGGGGACGAAATCCCCATGACCAAGTTTTGGTTCAAAAAGCCGTTGCTGTGGTGGATCTACCTTTTGATATTTTGCATTACAGCTATGATAAGCCTGAAGACCTTCGTCTGCAAAGCGATAAATTTGCAGCCATTGCACGCTCAACCTTGAACAAAGAAGGATCGAATGCATGCCGTCTTCCCCTCCCTCGTGCCTTGTTCAAATTCCTTCGGGATTATATTTTTAAACAAGGAATCTTGGATGGCAAAGCTGGGTTAGTCATCGCCTTTCACAATGCGCGTTATACCTATTTGAAATACTCAAACAAACCTTAACTATCTTCGAACTTTAATCCTTTACCCATGATTTTTCGAAAAATTACCTTTGGGGCATTATGCGGCCTACTCATGTTCATGCTAAATGGTTGTAATTCAGCATCCAAAACGCAAACCGTTACCATGGAAAAGATCTCCTTTGAATGGTCGGGCCCCCTTTTTGAAGGCTCGAATCCAGCTCAACAGCTTGTTAAAGTTGACCTCGCGGGTTTGTTAGGTGTTCACTATCAAGAAGGCATGAAAATCATCAAGATTCAACTTAAATCTGCTGATTTAAGTGGTGATAGTGCTTCCTCTCTAGATGGAATTAGTTCCCTTGTCCTGAGCGTTGCCAGTGATGACCCCTCTCTACCTATGAAGGAATTAGCAGTCCTCAATCCTGTAGCCGCCCCATCAGGACAAGCCGCTTTGAAACCTAGCCCTGAAGCTGAAGTGACGGATTTTTTTACTCAAAAAGAATTTTACCTGGTCATTGATGCAGGACTTTCTGCAGACAGGGATCAGGATTTACGTTTGACCGGGAAATTCCAATGGGAAATTCAATACCGGTAGTTTCACATTTTTTTCTTCATAACACCACCTTTTAATATTTTTTCGATTCAAACCACAAAATTAATTTCATGAAAAAGCTAACCTTGTTCCTGATTGGCCTTGCAATTTCTATACAAGCTTTTGCCTTAATTCCGGGTGAAGACGGGGATCGTTTATTGGGCGTATGGGAACCCAGCAACGGCCGTGCACGGGTCAAAGTAGAGAAAATTGGATCCAAATACTACGGCAAAATCGTATGGCTCAAAGAACCCAACGATCCAGAATCCGGCGTCCCCAAGACAGACAAAAACAACCCGGATGCCAACTTACAGAATGTACCTCTCAAAGGATACCGAATGCTCAAAGACTTTGTCTATCAGGGTAATAACCAATGGACAGAAGGCACGATTTACGATCCATTGAACGGGAGCACGTACAGCTGCACCATCAAAATGACCGATCCGAACACTTTGGATATCAGGGGTTATATCGGAGTATCTGCCTTTGGTCGAACGGATATTTGGAAACGCCTTGCGGTGAAAAAATAAATTAATTTCTATGCAACACCAATTCAATAACCGCTGGAAATCCGTTGTCCTTTCCCTTGGATGCTGGGCCATTATTGACGTTGCCCAAGCCCAAAGCCCGGACAGCACCAAACAAGAAATCACCAACGACGAAGACTTTTCGATGTACGATAACGTGGGCTTTGCCGACGAAGGGGCGCGCCGTTATTGTTCTCCCAAAATCGAAGGCCTTAGTCCAGCCAAGTTAATCAGTGTAGGCTACGACTACCAGCTTGGTTACGGACTGGGCGCCGGTAAATTCACCAACCAAGCAAACAGGATTTTGGAGCCGGATAGCGCGCGTGTTTTAAATTCCAGGGGTCTGCGATTGGGTTTTAATATCCCGGTGATCTCACGTACCGATTTGGTATGGCAGATGGGAGCCAATTATTGGGAACAACGCTACTCTATGCTGGATCCCGATGGATCAAAACTCAAGACGGACCATCCCTTGCTTCAGACCCTTTCGGAGAATGGCCTAAGAACCTTCGGCGTTAGCACCACACTCTTTAAGCCATTGGACGATACGCGGTTTCTGTTATTTCAGGGTTCAGCCGATCTGAACGGTGATTTCTCTCCCCCAGGGCTTATGCCGCTCAAATACGTGAAATACTCCGCTGCGCTGGTTTACGGAATTCGACCTCACGAGAAAAAACAATGGGGTGTTGGACTGGCCCGAACCTATCGGGTGGGTGAACTGAATTATATCCCGGTTTTCTTGTTCAATTGGACCGACCCCGCCAACAAATGGGGCACTGAAATTCTCTTTCCTGCCAGAGCTCATGTTCGTTACACGATCAACCCGCGCAACATGTTGTTCGGAGGCTTTGAATTGGAGGGGCAGAGTTATCGCCTGTGGAGGGTCTCCAACTCTTATTCTATTCAAGGTGAAGATTTGGAAATTCGTCGTGGCGAAATTCGGTTGCGGGCCATGTACGAGTTCTCCCTTAAGGATTTTGTATGGCTATCGGTGCAGGCCGGTTATCGAATCAACTACCGTTACGAGGTGGACCGCTTGGTCGGCGGTCAAGAAATTTACCGTGCCTTTGGCCTTCTGAGCGATGAGCCATATGTTATGGAAAATCGACTAGGCAATCCGCTGTACTTCAATATCAGCCTCAACCTGGTTAGCCCGTAAACGAATCCCAGGGCTATTCCCCTAATGATGGCTGAACCCAGCGTTCCCAATATTCCAAAACCTCGCTAAATTCTCGTTGCGAGGACTTGTCAACGGAGTCGATGGACCTGCAGCCTTTCGTTCCGTGGACCTTTTTGAACCGTAGGGACTCCACGCCTTGTCCTCGAATAATCGCCTCGACATAAACAGGCATCAATTCCAAGCGGTGTATGCAAGTAGCCCAAGATTTTCCTTGCATCCCATCTTGGTCAGGATAATAACCCTTGATAATTTCTACACGCAACCATGCAGTTAAATGACTCCATTTGAAGATATCGTAGGACACAAAATCCCCCAGCGAATAGACAATCCAATGACTGCGACCACTCACCTTGGAGCAATATTTCTCTACAGGTTGAGGGTGATGCGGGTGGCCTGCAATAACCAAATCCACCCCGGATTCTTCGCAGAAGCGATGCACATTGTTTCGAAAAACGGAGCCCGGAAAGGCCTGGTACGCCCCACCACCGTGCAACATGGCCACAACCAAATCAGCACCTCGTTGACGTAGACCCTGAACCTCTTGGACCAGAATAGACCAATCTGCATCCGCTTCGTTCATACGAACTACGTTGCAGCACTTTTCGAATCCAGAAGGTAAGACCCCCTTGTTCAGGGAGAAGGTCGCCCCCACAAAGCCAAGGCGAATACCGTGGCGCTCCAACACAGGAGCGGATTCCCCATCCGATCCGAAACGATAGGCCCCTGCATAGGAAACCTTTTGGCTTCGAAGAAAAGCCAAGGTGGCTTCCAGGCCCTCTAATCCTTGATCCAGACTATGGTTGTTGGCCACGGATACCAAATCCAAACCCCTCCAACGACCTCCCCCCTTAAAAATTTCCCAAGTTGGCCTGTCAATATTGAACAGCATATCGTTCAACATAACCTCTGGTGCCGGCGAATATGGTCTGTTGAAATCTGCAGGGCTTTCGAGGTTAGCCGCCACTAAATCAGCACCAAAAAAATCTTCCCCTATCTCATCCCAAAGGTGTTTGCAAGCGACAGGATGAATTGCTTGGTAAGGTATCAAATCCCCACCTACATGCAGGCTCATCCTTTGCTCCACTTGAAATCCCTTGGGCAATGGATCAGGATAATGAGAGGTATGCATTGCCTCACGGATTCCACTGCCTTGCTCATCCCTGACCAAGGGACGGTAATAATATTTGGAGCCCAAATAGATCCCTGAACGAATTTCGTGCCAACGATTCCGCATAGAACCTGGGTCTTCGTGCTGATTCACTTCAGGATACGGGCCATGACGGTAACCCAAGAAATTCAAACAACTGTAAAGGTTACGTATCAGGGCCACCAAGACCCAGCCTTTCCTGGTGATAGGCCGAACGGGATTCATGGAGCTTGAATAAAAATCAAATTGGTTACTCTCTATACGCCGTGCTTTTCTTACTTCCCGATACAGAATTTCGAAAAGATAGCGCTGAGCAAATCATCAGCAACGATATCCCCGGTGAGTTCTGCCAAAGACCGTAACACTGCCCTCATCTCCTCAGCCAGCAGCTCAGTGCCTAGGTTTTGCTGAAGTCCTTGAGCAATGCTTTGCAATACCGAAGCGGCTTGGTCGAGAGATTGTCTTTGCCGCGCATTCACGGCCACAAAATCACCTGAGAGACGACCCAGGTCCACCATATCGCGCATCCGTTTCCTTAACAAGTCCATACCAAGGCCTGTTTGGGCCGAAATTTCCACCAAATCCGGAAAGCGCTGCAGCCAATCTGAACGATTGCCATATCCTTCAGGTAAATCCACTTTGTTCAAGACCACCAAAACCTTGCTTTGGGTTCCCGCTAAACTCAGGAGGTTCATCCAAGCCTCATCAGGGTATTCATCGACGCTGGCCACCATCAAAACAAGGCCGGCATGGGTGAGTTTTTGACGGGTTCGTGCTACGCCCATTTGTTCAACAGCATCGGTCGATTCGCGAAGACCCGCAGTGTCCATCAACCGAAATATAATTCCGTCTATCACGCAAGGCTCTTCAATGGTATCCCGAGTAGTCCCGGGCTGATCCGAAACCAAAGCCCGGGCATCATGCAACAATGCATTGAGCAAAGAAGATTTCCCAGCATTCGGCCTACCTGCCAACACCGTAGGGATCCCTTTGCGGATAACCTCCCCAGCCGCAAACGAATCTCTCAGGGAAACAACCTGCATTCGAACGGATAACACCAGTTCTTTTAAAGCCGTACGGTCGGCAAGCTCCACATCTTCTTGCGAAAAATCCAATTCCAATTCCAACAAGGCAGCAAACTCCGTCACGCGTTCACGCAATACGGTAATTTTCCGAGCGAAGCCACCCTCCAACTGGTTCATCGCTAGTCGATGCGCTAACGGATTTTCAGCGGCAATCAAGTCGGCGACAGCCTCCGCTCTGCTGAGGTCCATTTTGCCGTTAGCGAAAGCCCTCCAGGTGAACTCCCCTGGCTGGGCCATCCGAACCCCAGAAATCTCAGTGCATAAAGTCAAAAATCGGTTGACAACGAAGGGTGACGCATGCAGGCCCCATTCCACACAATCCTCCCCAGTGTAGGACGCCGGAGCCTCAAAGGAAGTGACCAGCGCCCGGTCTAACAAGTCATCTCCATCCCAAATCGAAACCAACCTAACAGTTCGGGCAGGAAATATTGACGCATTGCACGACTTCTTGGTTAGATATGACACGACGACCCTGCTCAATTTTCCTGAAACCCGCACCAGACAAACCGCACCTTGCCCAGCAGGGCTCAGAGGGGCAACAATGGTGTCTTCAGACTGGTACAACTGGGCTTGCATGAGGCTATTTTTCGCGAAATTGCAGGTGAAATTTGATTAACAACGATGAAAATTAACTTGGCTTTCCTAATTTGGTGGTTCATTCAATTGCATACTGCGCTACGGTTATCCCATGGATAAGCTCGACAAAATACGCTCTTGGGCAAGGAATTTGGAAGATCCAATCCTCTGCTTTGTGGAAGGCGGTCAACCTGAGGTTATCAAATTGACTAAAGCCATCTTGGAAGAAAAAATGGCCGAGGTAGTTTTGCTGGGCGATGAACTTGAGATCTTTGATCAGTGCAAGAAATACCGTTTGCCCGAAAGTCGGCTTTACGGTGTAATCAATCCCCTTAATCCTCCTGATTTGGAAAATTTGCTGGATGAAATGATGGAGGAATCCGGGGAAACCGATCGCAAAACGGCCCTCAAATGGATTAAGAACCCATTGAATTTGGCGCAGACTTTGTGGCTACGAGGCGATGTGGATTGGGTGATTGATTCTTTGGAACCCATTCCAGACCCTCCCATTCAAGAATAAGCGCCGTTCATTCGCCCTTCAAGGTTCGTTCAAGGAAATCCAACAAGGGAAATCCTGATCGAAAAGCCTCCTCCCCCAATCCAAACAGGGCAAAATCCAACAACGCAGGATCATCCGGGCAAATTTGCCGTGCCTCGATCCCCAATCTTTCTACCGCATTCCAATTCGGCTTGGCGTTAGCCGGCAAGAGTCCCAACGCCATAGCTGTCGTTGTGGAATGAACATCCAAGGGCAGATGCAAGTCACTCATGGAATGGATCTTCCACAAACCTAGGTCCACACCGCACTCATCAGATCGAAGCATCCATCTCAACAACATATTCATACGTTTGCATGCCGAACCCTGGGCCGGCGATGCAAAATGTTTGCGAATTCGGTCACCTGGCTGAAGCCCATCCTTCATCAAAGACGCATAGCAATGCAGGCCATCTTTCACTGTTGCACCTCTAAACATGCCCTGAAGGCTTCCATGCTCTATCAAATAGGCTGACCACTTACCCAACATCCATAGGACATCGCTGTCTTTGAAGGTTCGGTGCACAAATCCTTCCAAGCGACGCCATTCCAAGGCCGATGCATTCTGTAAAAAAGAACCTGGCTCAAGGTCCATGCGCCGCAGCAATTCCCAGGATTTGGAAAGGATGATATCCCTTCGCCCCCATGCAAAGTGGGACGCAATCAAGGACGCAATTTCCACATTGGATTGATGATACTGAATGCCCTTCTCCCTAGTCAATCGCCCTTGCGGCATGTAGGCTCTGGGAATCGAGATTGGGTCAAGATCCACAAAGGAAGAAGAATTGTAATGCTTCGCTATCCTAAGCAAAGTAGGCCCCAATGGGGAACCGTGCTGAAGGTCAGAGACCAAGGGCTCTGCGAATGGCTTGATCCAGATCCATGATCAGATCGTACGCGCCTTCGATGCCTACGCTCAACCTCAGAAGGGTATCGGTAACCCCGCTGGCCAATCGTTGAGGTCTAGGAATGCTTGCATGGGTCATTGATGCTGGATGACCAATCAATGATTCCACCCCACCCAGTGATTCAGCCAAGGCAAAAACCTTGGTATAGGACGCCATGCGCATAGCGTCCTCTTCCTTGCCTGAAGCCAATTCAAAAGAAATCATACCCCCGAAATCCTTCATTTGAGCTTTGGCGATCGCATGACCAGGGTGATCCGGGAATCCTGGCCAATAAACCTTGGACACCCCGGGATGTTCCTTGAGGTAATGGGCCACGATTTTGCCGTTCTCGCAATGGGCTTTCATTCTTAGATGAAGGGTCTTGATGCCTCTTAACACAAGGTAGCAATCCATAGGGCCGGGATTAGCCCCGGAGCTATTCAGAATGAAAGCAAGCTCCTCATGCAAAGCACTGTGGTTAGTGGCCAGAAAGCCCATAATTACATCGCTGTGGCCACCTAAGTATTTGGTGGCCGAATGCATCACCAAATCCGCTCCCAAATCCAATGGGTTTTGGAGATACGGGGAGGCGAAGGTGTTATCCACCGCCAGGATCACATCGTGCGCCTTGGCAATCATGGACAAAGCCCGAATATCAGCCACCTTCATCAGCGGATTGGTCGGCGTTTCGGTCCAGATCATTTTGGTACGTGAATTCAAGCAAGATTTCACAGCCTCAACGTCGCTAAGGTCCACAAAATGAAAAACCATACCCATCGGCTCGTAGAGTCTCATAAAAAGGCGGTAAGATCCCCCGTACAAATCGTCACCACAGATCACTTCATCGCCAGGTCTGAGTCTCTTGATGACCGCATCAATCGCTCCCATTCCACTGGAGAAACAGAGCCCATGCTGTGCATTTTCGAGTGCTGCCAATGCAGACTCTAATTGAGAGCGGGTAGGATTCTTACCCCGTGCATAGGCATAGCCCTTATGTTGACCAGGATATTCCTGGACATAGGTCGAAGTCTGAAAAATGGGGGTCATAATCGCCCCGGTTGTCGGATCCGGGAATACCCCGGCATGAACGGCCTTGGTACCAAAATCCCAATTAAAGGAGGAATTTTCGGGATTTTCGTTATTTTTTGAAGACAGGTCAGCACCACTATCTAAGGGGGGCTGTGGACAAAATTGCGGATTTCGAATCATTCTCAAAATAAATACCGGACCCGCGCTCCTTGGCCTTGATTGTATTTTTGTTATTCGTCAATTTTATATTCAATGATTTCCCGTTCCACCATTGATCGAGTCTTTGAGACGGCCAGGATCGAAGAGGTCGTTGGAGATTATGTTGTTCTCAAGAAGAGGGGCGGTAACATGCTGGGGCTGTGTCCTTTCCATAATGAGAAAACCCCCTCTTTCACGGTAACCCCCACCAAAGGAATTTACAAGTGCTTCGGATGCGGTGCCGCAGGCAACGCCGTAGGATTCTTGATGGCACATGATCAATTGACCTACCCTGAAGCCATCAAACAGTTAGCGGTCAGGTACCAAATAGAGATTGAAGAAGACCAACGGGCCCACAACGATCCCGCTTACCAGGCCGAGAAAAGCCAACGAGACCGACTATGGGACCTGATGGCCTTTGCCCAACAGTATTACACACGAGTGCTTTGGGATCATCCGTCAGGGATAGCTATCGGGCTTTCTTATTTTCATGAAAGAGGCTTGAGCGACGCCACTATTCATCGATTTGGCCTTGGATACAGTCTGGAGCAGTCCTCTCCCTTGCTGGATTTGGCTACCCAAAGTAGCTTTTCTCCTGAGGAATTGGAATTAGCCGGTCTCGCCCTGCGCAGTGAAAACCGAGGACATTACGATCGCTTCCGTGGACGAGTCTTGTTCCCCATTTATCATTTGAACGGTAAGGTGATTGGCTTTGGCGGTAGAACCCTCAAAACTGACCGCAAAGAGGCCAAGTATATCAATTCCCCGGAAACTCCGCTATACCGTAAAAGCGAATCCCTGTTCGGTCTGCACCAAGCCCGCAAAGCCATGGCCGCTGCAGGCTTTGTGTACCTGGTAGAAGGGTACATGGATGTTATATCCATAAGCCAGGCTGGGGTCGAAAATGTCGTGGCAAGCAGCGGAACCGCTTTGACCCGCGAACAAGCCGCCTTGATCCATCGCTTTGCCGATGAGGTGACGCTTATCTACGATGGAGACCAGGCCGGGATCAAAGCTGCCCTTCGTGGCATTGATATCTTGTTGGAGAATGATCTGAAGGTTCGGGTGATCGCATTACCGGAGCATGAAGACCCTGACACGTTGGCGAGGCGCATGCAAGGTGAAAACCTAAAAGAGTTTTTAAATTCAAATGCTCAAGACTTTATGGCATTTCAGCAAAATCTTTTGTTGAAAGAAGCGGGTCGCGATCCCTTGCGAATCAGCAGCGCACTCCAGGTGGTCGCGGCAAGCATTGCCTGTGTTGGTGACCCAATTCTGCGGGCAATGTACATTCGGCATTTGGCCGAAGATGCGGGGATTCCGGATGCCTCCGTTCAGGAAGCGGTAGTGCAACAATTCAAACTAAAAGCCAAACGAATTCCATCCTCCTCTGCAAGCATTACGCCCGCCCCGCCCTTGGAAGCGGTCACGAAGCCTTCTGATGAGATCAGGGATGAGCCCCCCCCTTCGCCTGAGATTCAACCTTTGAACGATATTCCTCAGGAAACTGAAATTCTTAGGTTGCTCCTTTTGGTAGGCAACCAAACGATGAGCAACACCACCGGGGGAGCACCGATTTCCTTAATCGACTATATGGGCGAGACCCTCTTAAGTTTATCTTGGGATAGTTCATCTTGCCGAGCTCTTCTCGAACTGTGTATTGCTCGGTGGCAAATGGAAGGCTGCCTACCTGCTAACCACGAATTGATGAACCATACAGACCAAGGTATTTCCACAATGGCGACCCGTTGGTATACCGATAATCCACAAATAAGCCCCAATTGGGATCAGATGCACGATATCACGGTTCCTCCCCCTACAGATAATCTGACCAAGGAAATTGAAACCACTTTCGATCGCCTCCTTTTGAAGAAAATTTTGCGGCATAGCCGGATTAAACAAATCGAACTCCAGACCCTACAGCAAAACCCCGCCGGACTTGATAACCCCTCCGTCCTTACCGCCATAAGAGAAATCCAAGAGCTCAAAGAAGCAGAGCGTCGAATCACAGCACGTACCGGCATCGTCATCACCCATTAGTCCGATCCACTTTGCCCCTCGTCCAAGCGACTGCCCAATACCAAAGCGCTTCATCTTGACAGAAAGAACCTGCTTCAAATTCAATGAGTTCATAAGGCTCGGTCTTGCCGGAAACCAAGCATCCCGCCCATCTTTGCTCTTCGGATTCCAATGAATCATATTTTTTATCGATTATTCTAATTAATTGATTTTTACCGAACAAAGCATTCTGAATCAAAGTAGCTTTGTAACATGCCTCTTTGATGACCCAAATTAAAACGGCGGCCTCGGTCTCCAAGCCATCAAGGATAGTCCCTCGGACTTTTTCCATTTCCTCGGTACAGGCAACTCGCGATACAACACGGAGGAAACGCTCTGAGAACTGCTCCACATCTGCCCCTATCCCTTGGATGCTCGAATGACGAGGCAGAGCGGCCGCACCCATGCCCACGGTATGCGCCAAGGAAATTGGTACAGCTTGGCCAACTGGGTTTACTATATAAGGTTTCCCGGAAGGGTCTTTTTTGACGTTCAATGGGAGCAATTCCTTACTTTGCTCTACCCCACACGGCTCCATCAATAGCTGCAAGGCCAAACGAGAGCTTTGCCATTGGTGGGATCGAGTTACCTGATCCATAGACGAATTAACCCCTTCGAAGACCGCGTTTTTGGCATAGGTTTCGGTGACCAAAGCGATGGCCCATAAACCCGAATTATGCTCTAGGCTCCACCACAGTGGCCTATCTTTACCGTCTACACTTTCTTGGGCTTTCATTGCCACAAAATACCATGATCTTATCGGACCAACGCATTCTAGAAGCTATTCAACAGGGTCATATTCTGATCGAACCCTTTGACCGGCAATGTCTGGGCACCAACTCCTACGACGTCCATTTGGGCAGGTTCCTCGCAATCTACAACTCCAGAATTTTGGACGCCAAAGTTGACAATCCTGTGGAAGAGCTCACCATACCCGCGGAAGGGCTGGTCCTCCACCCCGGGACCCTCTATTTGGGGGTTACCGAAGAATATACCGAAACTCATCGTCACGTACCTTTCTTGGAGGGAAAATCCTCGGTAGGACGCTTGGGAATTGATATTCACGCCACAGCAGGCAAAGGGGATGTTGGATTTTGCAATACCTGGACTCTTGAAATATCGTGTACCCAACCTGTCAGAGTCTACGCTGGTATGCCGATTGGCCAA
The DNA here is from genome assembly GCA_005799025.1 of Bacteroidota bacterium. Classification (GTDB taxonomy): domain Bacteria; phylum Bacteroidota; class Bacteroidia; order UBA7662; family UBA7662; genus SYHX01. The sequence continues at coordinate 18,643 of SYHX01000065.1, forward strand.
CTTATCTACTTTGAAGTGGCTGGGGATATTGAGCAAATGTACCATTCCAAAAAGAATGCCAAATACACCACCCGAACGGTCAAACCCGTTCCTTCCCAGATGTGGCGTAATACTTTTTAGAATTAAACCCGGTGTACTGATCCACTGCCGGCCTGTGCCCGGGGCATGATGAGCAGGTCAGCAATTTGGACATGCGCGGGACGCGTGGCCATGAAGCCGATAGCCTCCGCAACATCATCAGGATGCAAAGGCTCCAAACCCGTGTACGTATTACCCGCTCGCTCCGCATCCCCCTTGAATCGGACCAAGGAAAACTCTGATTCCACCATACCTGGAGAAAGGGTTCCCACCTTGATGCCAAAGGGCAATAATTCGTGACGCATGGTTTTGGCGATCGCCTCCACTGCAAATTTGGATGCGCAATAAATACCACCTCCAGGATATACTTCCTTCCCTGCCGTAGAGCTTACATGAATGACCTGGCCATCACCGCGCGCCTTCATTCCGGGTACCACCGCCCTGCTTACGTTCACCAGTCCTTTGATATTGGTATCCACGACCCTGTCGACATCATCCGGATCGGACTCATGGACCGCAGTCAGTCCCTGCGACAGACCTGCATTATTAAGCAACAAATCAATGCCCTTCAAGGAATCTGGCAAAGAAGCATACGCCCTTTGAACCTCGGCATCCACCCGAACATCCACTTGTTCAATCCATATTTCCAAGCGGTTCCCCGCCTCACTAATTAGGGTCGAATTGAGTTCCTTCAAGCGGTCTATACGCCTTGCCCATAACACAAGACTCCAACCATTTGCGGCAAACCACTTAGCGCTGGCCTGCCCAATTCCCGAACTTGCTCCAGTAATCAAGGCAATTTTAGGTTGATCCGATTGGCGCATCATTCAAAAGTGAAAGTAAAAACCCATGTTCTCGAGCGGAGACTTTCCATAAAATTGGAATACACATGCGATTCCGGAACCAACACATTTCGAAAGCCGTTGGCAACTCGGATTTCTGGCGAAAGCTTGAAATAAGGCAAATACAAATCCAAGCCCATTCCGGTTTCATAAGTATAATCCATTCGACGCAATTTGACTTTGTCGATATCATCTACCACCTTCTCCTGAGAAGCCATGTCAATCATGCCTTTCACGCCGCCCAAAACATAAACTCTGTAATTCTTCATGCGTTTGGATCGAAACTTCAAGGTCAAAGGAAGATCGACATTCGCCATCTGTATAGATTTTCGGGTAATCTTGTCAGTGTTGCGAAATTGATAATCGAAATTTCGCTGCGAAAACATCAGTGTTGGCGTAAACCGAAGGGCAAGGTACTCATGAATCCGTAAATCAGAAATGATACCCAATTGAAAGCCGGGGCCAAATCCAGGGGTGATGTAACGAAGATTGGTTGCCCCCGACACATTTAGTGAATCACTGAGTTGCACCCGATTACTGCTTGAATTAAATCCCACATGGAACCCGAAATGCAAGGTCTTGGTATCGTAGTAAGCATTGTATTGCCCCCAACAAGGGAGCGTTGAAAACAAGAACCCCAAGATGACCCACGTGATTTTCTCCTTGAGAAAACCTTTGAAAAAAAAGGATATACCTACGTACCCCATAATCTTACTTTTTCTTGGCTAAATAAATGGAGGCAATACCCATGCTAAGCCTTTTGGTTTCCAATACCTCAAGGCCACTTTCTTTCAAATACTTTTCGAAAGCTGGCCCTTCCGGGAATACCGCAACCGACTCCGGTAAATATGTGTAAGCCGCTCGGTCATTGGAGAGCCAACCTCCCAAAGCTGGCATCAGGGAACGGGAATAAAAATTCATCGCATGTCGAACAATCCACGACTTCGGTTGAGAAAATTCGAGAACCATAAGGATCCCTCCAGACCGCAACACCCTGGTGATTTCCTCAAGGCCTTTGTCCAAATTCTCGAAATTCCTTACTCCAAAAGCCACCGTAACCGCATCGTAGGTTTCACTTTCGTAGGGAAGATTCTCAGCATCCGCCGTTCGAAGTTCCAGCCTTGTGGCAAGTCCTGCGAATTGAATTTTACGCCGACCAACCGCCAACATTCCTTCTGAAATGTCCACGCCCATAACCTCTGCCTCAGGCCAACGATTAGCCAAGGCCAACGCTAAATCGGCTGTACCCGTGGCCACGTCCAAAACCCGAAGAGGTTGAACATACTTTCCAAGCATCCTAAGCGCTTCCTTTCGCCAACGAATATCAATTCCCGCCGAGAGCAAACGATTCAGCAAATCGTACCGATGCGAAATGCCATCAAACATCTTCGCAACCTGATCCTTTTTATGGCCACCCTCACGACCGTATGGAAGTATTGAAATTGGGCTTGTGGTTGTGTTTTTCATGGGGCTAGGCGATCGAATCAAGAAAAGTAAATTGAAGGCTCGAAACCTGTTAGGTGTTTAACGATTGGGGATCAAAGATAGTTCATGGCAATGGAGCATACTTTTGAGGAATGAAAACGGAATTGATCAAAATAAAAGCATCCTTCATCGGAAGCGGAGTACGATTGGATCAATTACCGAAGCCCGACCGTTGCGAAATCGCCTTTATCGGGCGCTCCAACGTCGGCAAATCATCCTTAATCAACCGTTTGGTCGACCATCAGGGTCTCGCCAAAAGCTCAGCCCAACCGGGCAAAACTCGTTTGATCAACCACTTTGGCGTCGAAATACAGGGTGCCCCCCCCATGTATCTAGTGGATCTGCCGGGCTACGGATACGCCAAGGCATCCAAAAAGGACATTGAAGCGTGGAACATCATGATGAGGAACTACCTGCGCAAACGCCCCAATTTGGTTTGCGTGATGCAACTCCTAGACAGCAGGCTCTCGCCCCAAAGAGTCGATCTCGAATTCACTAACCAATTGGGCGAATGGTCTGTGCCCTTTGTGATGGTTTTCACCAAAACCGATAAAGGATCCATGCTCAAAGCCCGCCAAAACGCGGATGCCTACGGAAAGGCCATGCTTGCCACCTGGGAAGCCATACCCCCTATTTACATGTCATCCGCTGAAGATGGACGAGGTCGGCATGAACTTCTTTCATTCTTGAGAGAATGCAGCAGCTCATACCAAGGAATTTCGGAACATCCTTAATCGCTATGTAAAAAACTCCGCGAAGCACGCCGTGCTTTCCCGTTCATGCTCCCGTGTTTGGCATTCCCTAGCCATTCCACGGTCAACGAATACCAGCCTTTCGAATACGGTTCCTTGAATTGGACTCGACCAAGTCCATCGACTCCATCAGCCCCTTGTTCCACAAGCCTGCCCATAGGATCCCATAATTTCCATCGACACCAACCCTCTGCATACACCTTGGGAAATTGAATCCACGGTCGAAATGAAATAAGCGTACTTGACGGTGAATTTTGGGAAATCGTGAATTGGAAGGCCTCTTCCTCCAAAGCATCATAAGATGGGTCCGTGGAGGAGACCAAAGCCGGACCGATTGCTAATTTGAGCATGACCGGAAGGTGATCCGAAATTTCATGCAGAGCATTGGCCACAGCCACAGGCACCGAGGCATTGAAGGTGCCGTTCACACTCCCATTGAATCGATTTCCGTCATTGCCAGGTATCCGGAAAGACGCAGGTACATACTTGATCTGGGCTGAATCGCCCATAGCCCAATCGTTCAGCAGAATATGATCGTAACGATCATCCATTCCACCGCCCGTTGCACATCCATTGGAAGCGGTTCTAGGTGATTGCGTATGCCAAAGTGCAAAACTTGAATTTCCACTCCACGAACCAGGCCTGGACACCGGATCCTTGAGCCGATGATTCATGACAGACGCCGCATTCATCAGGCTATCGTAAGCAGGTTCCGTGGAGGTGCTTACATTCAAATCGCCCATAACAAGTAAGTTACCTCGAAAGCGATTATTCCGCATGAATTGAACTAATGCACCAGCTTCCTGTCCTCGTTGTGCCACATCCGCCGAAGTCCCCCCTGCCTTAAGATGGGCAACAGCCACATGCAAAAAGGTGGTATCGCCGCTCATAGGAATCGGTTTGTGATAGAGCCGGTACCAAGTTATATCACGGCCTTGGGTAGCTATTGGCGCCTGACTCTGCATTCCAAATTTAGCTGCGTTATAATACAACAACGATACGATTTCCGAGCCCGAAGAATTCATCAAATTAGCACGCAAGTAGCCACTACGTCCACCGTTGTTCAATACATTGTTAAGCAATCCTAGATTCACGGACGAAACAGGGCTCATTTCGCAAACCCCGAGTAAATCAGGTCGTGCATAATTGAATAAGGTCATCAAACCCGCGTTTTTGGCAGTAACGCTGTTGTTGGAGCTGGTACAAAAGGATGTATTAACCCCGTAATACAGCATATTGTACATCATAACCGTAACGGTATCCCTACGCAAGCCCTGGGACTGCACAGTACTCCAAATTAAAAGGAATATTGCAAGGGCCGTAAAAAATAAGCCCGGGGCTTTCACCTCGGGCTCAATTCGTCTTGCGTAAAAACTCATTTTATCGCTTATAGCGTTGCTTAAACTTATCTACACGCCCTGCAGTATCCACGAGGACTTGCTTGCCAGTGTAAAATGGATGGGACTTATGGGAAATATCGAGCTTAATCAGAGGGTATTCATTACCATCTTCCCATTTTAGGGTTTCACGCGTTTCGGCGCAGGATTTACCCAAAAACATGTACTCGTTGGACATGTCCTTGAATACCACGATTCGATAATTCTCAGGATGGGTGTTGGTTTTCATGCTTTTTCCATTTGAAGACCGCAAATATAGTGGTTTTTAACGGGAAATCAAGAGCTTCTTGGTCAATTTACGACCTTCAAAGTTCAATGTGTAATAATAAAGGCCCTGGGCAAGGGATGTTGTTTCTATGCCCTCCTTGTACCATCCCCCTTCCAAAAGGCCCAGAGCACGGCCCCAAACCGGCCTACCATAGAGATCACGTAATTCAAGGCTAGCCTTGCCACCTTTGGGTAAATAATACGCCACCGTGGTTAAGTCCGAGGCAGGGTTAGGAAAATTCTGTGACAAAACCAAGCCGATATTGTTGAGCTCTGGAACCGAAACAACCTCACAGGGCCCAGGCAACAACTCGAAACAAAAATCATCAATGGACCAACCCTCGCCCTGGAACGCATAATCTGAACCAAAGCGGAACCGGAAGATAACCTGAGCGTTAACTGTGGTATTGAATATCTGCTGCATGGGCGCATACAAGGAAGGAGAAAGCCCAGACCATCCGAAACCTACGATATTTTGTTGTGTATTGAATACTGCTAGGGCTTGCACAATCGCGTTGTACCATTCATTGGTCAACGTATCAAGATACCCAAAGGAATTCCACTTGACCCCTCCGTCCGTTGAATATTCAATCGTGCCACCGTCACCATGAAGAGGACGAGTAGTGGTATCGTTCGCAAAAAAATCAGTCATCCACAACGTTTTGAACTTTACGACATAGCAAGAATCCTTGATCGTTTGAAAAATAGGAGTGTACAAAGCAGAGGAGTCATAGGGCTTGTACAAACTATCTGCTGAGATATACCAAGCATTGGGCGATGAAGCCGCACCATTAATTAAGCCCTTGGCGGGAGACCCAAAGGTCCAAGAATTTCCTGAGCTCCTTAAAGTGACGGGATTTCGAGTCAACCATGAGGGTAGCCCCTCGTCAAAATTATTGCAATACGGGTAACTATCAATTAGAGGAAAACCTACCGCATCCGAACACGCCGTATCATCAAAAGGGAAATTGTCCGCAAGGCCATTAGGTAGGGACGAAGTCACGCAAAGAGCATTGGAACCTAAATTCAGGTTGAAGGTATTCGAGAACGTGTACAAAGTATCTTTCATGAACGATAAAGTCATTGGTACGACAAGATTCTGAACTGAGGATCCGTTGAGATTGAGATTTAAATTAATATTACTCAAAATAAAATTCGGATTCGCATTATTTCGAATTCGCGCCTTGGCTGTCACTGGAATATTGGCCGTAGGAAATGGAGGATCATACAAAACCTCCACAACTTCGGCACCATTAGGTACCGAATTATAAATGATAAGATCATCTATGAAATTCCCATTACGGTCAGTTCCCCCCGTTCCTGCAGGGAGAAATCGGTACCTACACTTGGATTGAAACTCTATCACCAAAGGATCACCCATCACATAACACGTATCCAATCCAAAATCAATGGTTTGAAAGGGATTATTTGCTGCCGTAGCGGTTAGAGGTTGGAGCGTTGGGCCCACCTGACGACCGTTGGCCACTACTCTCAGCAATGAAATTCTTTTGTCGGCCCCGTTATCCCCTGCAACTTGCAAGAGTTTGAATCGAATGCGAATATTGTTCCGATTGGCGGTATTGACCGGAAAAACCACCCTGGAAAGGTAAGTCCCGTTCCAAGAATCAGCCCACGGATTCAAAGGGATAGTGGTATTGAATGAGGCTCCGGAGAACTCAGTGCCCATATACAATGCATAATCGGGTGAATTATTGATGGCAGGCACCGGTGCATAGCGAACATCCGTCACTGCATTCGAAAGTGAAGTATCGCAATAGGGTGCATAACCCTGACGCTCAAAATTGTTCGTATGGGTCAGATTGAGAGCTTCGCGTCCAAACAAAGTGACGGCTAAAGTATCATTGTTACGAATGGGATCGATAGTACCACCGTTCACAAACAACCGAATAGTGGTATAACCGTTAGGAATATTCGCCGGGGTGCCAATGACGATAGTATCATAAGAATTCGGCTGAATTACCCTCGTAAAATTTTGAAAGACCGGGGGCAAGGTGTCTATTCGGTAACCTGCAGTAAACGTAGTGGTCGGTGAATGACCAATATTCCGAATCCTAAATTTTAGTTGTCTTAAACCGCTTGGATAACAAATTGCAGACGTGGGAACAATATTATTGACCATGATTAAGTCATTCACCGGAATTGCCTTAACACAACGGGTAATGGTATCATTCGTTGTTCGCGCATCCCCCGTGAGTTGGGTATACACCTTCAAGGTATAGGTCCCTGGAGGTAGAGGGGACTGAATGGCCGGCAAGGTTACGGTAGCTTCTGTGGCCGGTGGCAATGGGATAGTGTAGAGGTACGGACTCGCACCCAGAACAGGGGGCAAGTTATCGTATCGGTAATTGAAAGGAATGGAAAACAAGGTATCACCACCAAAATTCTTAATCACAACACGTATTGTATCTATTGCTTTGAGGGAATCGGGGCAAACCACCGGCTTCAAAATTTGTCTCATCCCCACCTCTCGCGCTGGTGGGGGGATAATAGCCCAATTGTCGACAATCACACCCTCAGAAGGAGTAAAACCGCTTTGGAAATCAAGCCGAAAGCGAACTCGATTATTTCGGTAATTGAACTGAGTAGGTAACTCCAAACTATGTTCTAAATAATCCGCTAGGCCGCCACTGCTTCCGGAATTTCCGTTCCATGCAGGACCCGCGATACCACCGATTGTACCTGTGGAATTGTACCAATTCACTCCTGTTGGATCTGAAATCTGTCCTAAAGTTTGCCAAGATGTAAACAGTTCGTCCGCGTAAGAAATTCGAAAGGCGGAACCCGAATTGCCCAACCTTCGGTTTATTCTTAGTTTGAGCGTTGTATTGACACCGCTTCGGAAATTATAAAGTGGAGACAACACATACCCACCTTGTCCTGAAGTCGGATTCCCGTTGAGCACAGTGCCCCAAACATTCGGCGAGCTGAAAGCTGCATTCAACTGTGGACCCGAGGGAACACCTCTCTGCCAGGGGTTTGCCGCAGTCCCCATGGTCACGGGGAGCCAGTTGTCCGGTAACACGTCAAAATTATCGTTGCTAGGAACGGACAAGATGGGGACACCGTACATCTGAACGGAGGTGGAATCGTTGGAGCTGTTCCCATCCTGACCCAAAGAAGTATACGCCGATAAAGTAAACCACCGCAGGGGTGCCGACATAATCGAGTCCAAGCGAAGGGCTGTTGTGGTAACGGCACCTGGTCGGAGTGAATCAGTCAATCGAACTTGAGTGGTTTGGGTAAATGTTCCAATCCTTACGGTCACAGGAATTATAGTATCCAAAATTGTACGAAGTCCAAAATTCTGGAGGCGAGCAAAAACCGCAAAGGGTTCGCCACCCTTGACCTGGTAATTGTTGTTGGGGATAGATATGAGCGAGCCAGCAGCATTGGAAGAAATTAACTGAACGCCGACGTCTCGAAGAGGCGGCATAGCCACTTGAATATCATCGAACGCTACACCGTTAGAGGTGGTAGCCCCGTTGGATCGGAATACCATACGAAAGCGAACCTTGGAGGCCGTACCACCAAAATTCACACCTTTGAAAAGCGAGTCCGGCAGACGAATTTCAGATCTAGCCCATCCCCCGTTTCTTCCATCCCATCCCCCGCTAGTTGTCAAACCCGAAATGCTAGATCGATTATACCAATTGCTCTGCGCTGAATTAGGCAATGCGCTGTAAATTCCGAGTTTCTGCCAATTGGGGACTGAAATGTTGCGGGTGTATTCCACCCAGAATCCATCCCCCAATCCGGGGCTAGTAGGATTGGTGGTGCCACCACTATCAATGGCTCGCCATTGCATAAAATTCAGGTACGACTGTTCTGAATTAAGGAAATTAAAGACCGGAGATTCCAACACATAAAAAGCATTATTTGGGTAATTACCGTTCAAAGAATCCACCGTCCAAGCATTCGAACCCTGGTAGGCGCTATTTAGGATGCTCTTGCCGGGGGTACCACGAACCCATCCCCCAGGCGTATATACCGGGTTTGCAACGGGTCCGGTAAGCACAAAGGGTGACCACAAGGCATTATTAACTTCAAAGCCATCCTGGTAAGGCATGTTCAATCCGTTCAATGCTATGAACATTCTTGGATTTTGAATAGACGGACTCACACTCAAATTTCTTCGAACTGACCTATCAAATGCCCTGATGTAATAGGACACCGTATCACTATCCGAGACCGCCGGAACCTGAGCAAACCAATTGCAATATGAATCATTTTCGCCCGTAATCGTCACCGCATCGACACGCAGGGAACCTGTTTGGGCATAGATCTGTCCTGTCGTTGCAGGGGCGTATACTGAAGTACCGGGAGCAAAAACGGTAATCAACCTTACCCGAAATGAGCTATTATTATCGACTCCGGTGATTCCAGTGAAATCCGCAGTTCTGTTGTTGTACCATTGGTTACCTCCTAGATTTGCTCGGTATAAATTTACCGTGTCGGTACCGACTCCGGTATATGGGATCCATGTGGCTCCGTTAAGAGAGTACTCCAATCGTACAAAGCGAGATGCAGTTGCTCCATGGTACATATCAAAACTCAATTTGACTTTACGCTTACCGGTGGTCGCTACATTGAATTGTAAACCACGAGCGGTATTGCTATTCACCGCAGGATATTGATTGGTATTCCAAGAGAAATTGGTGGCGCCTGCAGCAGAGTCCGAAGAATTGTTCGTAGAGGTAGCAGCATTTCCCAATACAAAAGTACCCGTAGGTGCATTCACCAAGGCGGCAGTCCCTGTGCCCCGATGCGGGGTCGGGGCATTCACGCCGCCGGGGATAGTTGTCGCCGATGCGCCGTTGAAATTCCATCGAGCCAGGGTATCAAGAACAGCCACACCTCTGCTCATGCCCAACATTTGGTAAGGTCCGTTGTCCACCTTATAGTGCAGATAGGCTGTATCAATATCCGATCCATCGGTTAGGCGAACAGGGATATTGAAAGGGCCTAGATTATACACAGGACCAAGAAATACATCGCATTGCTGAAAGGTTGCAGGCCACTCGACCAAAGGTGGGCCTGATGCATTAAACGTGTAAAAAGCTGTAGTATCGGGTAATTTTTTCCGAAAACGTCTCGGTGAATTGTCCACCGCTTCAATGTAGTATTGAACAGAATCTCCGTCCACGGTAAAAATGGAGTCTCTGTAATTAATCCCCCCCACATTGGGCATTTTACGAGTGACAAAAGGGCCGTTGTTCAGGGAATACACCAAGATCGCGCTATCAATTCCAGAGGCATCACTCATTTGAGCATTTATCACAAAGGGGCCGGGACTAAATTGGTATCCTGTAACTGGAGCAGAATGCACCACCGTTGGAAAAAAAGATGCCAAATAGGTGATGAACGAGTCTGCTAAATTGGTTTGCGGCGGGAAAAACTTAACATTGCGTCTGGGCGAGGAGTCCAATGCTCGGATTAAATATCGAACCGTGTCGCCGTCTGCAATCCGCGAGCTATCCAAATTGGCCAACCATGTCAAGGTGCTTCCTTGACGCAGCATACGCACCGAATCCAAGGATCCTGAATTGATGCGGTAGAAAAGATGAACCCCCAAGGTATCGATACCCGTAGAATCGCAGCCCAGGGAATCCCGAATCGTTGCCGAGAATGTTTGGTTTATATTGAATTGAAGGCCAGTTAATGCAGTATGGGTAATGACAGGAGGAATAATTTCAGAAAATGCTGAGGTCACGAGGATTGAATCCACCAACCAACCGTATCCCGGGGTTGGTGAGCCCAGACCATTATTATTTCCATCTTTCAGCAGAAAACGAATACGGACATCGGCCCGATTCGAAACGAAAGGGGATAGGTCAAATCGCTCTTGTTTCCACCATGCCGCTTGAGGCAATGCACCGAGATTACCACCAGCCAACCAGTCTGCCGGATAAGATTGTTGATGAAACCGGCTACCACCGGTGACTAAAGTCTGTGGAAAGCTAATTGAAGTTCCCAAGTATCGACAAGGGGCCCCCAAAAAACGTATCCATGTCGCCCCCTGATCAACCGAATATTGAACAATTGCGGTATCGTTGAATTCCAATTTTGCAATGTGCGCAAAGTCCAACCACACTTTGAAATGCCCTAGAGTCGAAAAAGGCTTAAGTTCTAATATCGACGTCTGTGCGGAATTGATCCGGCCACGAACGGATAAACCGACAGGCGTTGCAGGAAACCGGTAGGTACTCACCGTATCCCACAGGCCCGTAACAATAACCGAATCCAAGGGGTTAGCATTCTGAAAAGTGGTGTAAAATCTTGCGGTAATTCCGGGGGGAAGTACTGGCTGGGCAAGGGACTGCCAAGGTGCAATCAAAGAACAACCCAAAAGGATCCACATGAACCCTCTAATCGATACTAAAAACGGCTTGATAAAATTCATAGGTATTTTGAAGTCAAGGCTACAAAATAACCCCAAAAAACGCTATTTAGTAAGCCATGAGGGCTTTTAATTTAGTTTTTAGACGAGAATAACCCAAGAAATCTTGTTCCAAGCTCACCGCGAAAGGCACTGGGGTGTCCAAAGCACCAAATCGCATTACCGGGCCGTCCAGGTGAGTAAACACCTCCTCGGCGATAGTAGAAGCAATTTCCCCACCGAAACCTCCCGTTAGGGTATCCTCGTGGAGTACCAAAACCTTACCGGTCCTCATCACGGATCCAAGAACAGTGGCCTTATCCCAAGGCTGCAAGGATCGCAAATCCACGACTTCCAAATCAAAATCAGGGAATTCCTCCGCCAAGCTTAATGCCCAATGCACTGCCATACCGTAAGCTACCAGCGTAGCCCCTGTTCCATCGCGGACGATTCTTGCTTTACCCGGAGCTAATTCAGCAATTCCTTCCGAAACAGGACCACTCAAACTCCTGTACAGGGCTTTGTGCTCCATGAACAAATAAGGAGAATTGTCGCGCAACGCATACAAAAGCATGGCTTTAGCCTCCGCTGGAAATGCTGGATAGACCACTTTAAGGCCTGGAATTTGGGTAAACCAAGCTTCGTTAGATTGGGAATGGAAGGGACCCGCCCCTACCCCTGCACCCGTTGGCATCCGCACCACTACCCTCGCTTGCTGACCCCATCGGTAATGAATTTTGGCAAGATTGTTAACAATTTGGTTGAAACCGCAGGAGACAAAATCAGCAAATTGCATTTCCACCATGGCACGTTTACCCGCAATCGATAAGCCAAGACCCGCTCCTAAGATCGCAGATTCGCAAAGCGGTGTATTGCGAACCCGGCTAGGTCCGTATTTCTCCAGAAACCCTTCCGTGGCTTTGAAAACCCCGCCATATCCCGCGATGTCTTGTCCCATCAGCACCAAATTCGGATCCCTTTCCATGGCCTGATCCAGGCCTTCTCTCACCGCATCCACCAAACGAAGTTCTCTTGGGTTATTGGGCGACCAAACTGCTTCCTCGGCTTCAGGACTTGGAGCGAACGCGTAAACAGCTTCTAATTCCCTGACAGCATCAGGCACAGGTTCTGCTTCAGCAAAAACTGTTTCCAAAGCCACATCTATTTGCTGAAGAAATTGATCGCGCCATTCTAGAATCATGGAATCCTTCAGGATCGCAAGGTCTTTGAGGTAGGTTTCGTAATTCGTCAAAGGATCTTTGAACGACCATTGTTCCAACAATTCTTTGGGAACGTATTTCATCCCTGAAGCCTCCTCATGACCACGCATCCGGAACGTCATGCATTCCAACAATAAAGGTGCAGGTTGATGGCGCATTTTCTCGGCCTCTGCCTTGACCGTACGATGTACCTCAAGAACATTGTTTCCATCAATACGAATGGCCTTCATTCCATAACCTATACCCTTATCTATAAACTGTTTACAGCGAAATTGTTCCTCGGAAGGTGTGGACAAACCGTAGCCGTTGTTTTCAATCACGAAGATGACGGGTAAATTCCAAACAGCGGCTACATTGAGAGCCTCATGGAAATCTCCTTCCGATGTTCCACCATCGCCGCTGAACGCCAAACTAACACCAGGCTTTCCATCCAAAATAAGACTTAAGGCTGTACCGTTGGCCAAAGTCAATTGAGGCCCCAAATGCGATATCATTCCGACTATGGCATGCTCTTTGCTTCCAAAATGGAAGGACCTTTCACGACCTCGGCTATAACCAGAGGCTTTTCCTTGCAATTGTGCAAATAACCTGGTCAAATCCATACCGCGCGATGTAAAAACACCTAAATTTCGATGGAGTGGAAAAATAAATTCTTGTGCCGTCAGCGCCTTAGTGCAACCAACTGCAATGGCCTCTTGGCCTATTCCCGAAAACCATTTAGAAACTTTACCCTGACGAAGAAGAATTAACATTTTCTCCTCGATCATTCGAGGCAAAAGAATGGCTTGATAAAGGTCTAATAATTCTATATCCGAATAGCCTGTTCGATCATACCGAAGCCTTGGGTTTGAACCCCTATTGGCGGAGGAAGAACCTCGAGAAAACCATTTCATAAGGAAAGTTAAGGGGGAGCCAAATTCATGAAAGCCGTAAATCTTAAGGCTTACGATTGGCCCATTGCTGTTGAAAAGATTTGACGGCGGGAGAAGGTAAATGCCGACGTTGGCCCCATGCAGAGGCAAAGAAGGTTCGCAAAAACCAAGCCTTGGTACGTGATCCTACCAGGTCCAACAATGGCCTATGCTGCATGGCTCTGGCCCATGTTTTCCACATCAAATGCTGAGATGATGTAGAAGAGTGGATTTGAGGATCATTCGCGGCCTCATGACGATTAGCCAAAATGAGTTGGTGCAGGGGTATCCTGACTGGGCAAACTTCGGTGCAATTTCCGCATAATGAACTAGCCTGGCTCAAATGCTGAAAATCCGAAAACGGTAGCAAATGAGGGCTAATGACTTTCCCAATCGGCCCGGAATAGGTAGCGTTATAGCTATGCCCACCGATATTTTTATAAACAGGGCATGCATTGAGACAGGCCCCACAACGAATGCAATAAAGCGATTGACGCATAACAGGATCTGCCAACAAGCGGGTACGTCCGTTATCCAGAAGGATGACCACCATTTCTGAAGGTCCATCGGCTTCCGAGCGCAGGCGCGATGTATGAAAAATAGTGTTATAGGCTGTCATTTGTTGACCTGTGCCCCTTGACGCCAACAGAGGCCACATCAAGTCCAGATCCTCTGCGGACCCTATAACTTTCTCTATTCCGGCAATCACAATATGTGATTTCACGAAAGAGGTGCTCATTCTTGCATTACCTTCATTTTCTGTAACACAAATACCGCCTGTGTCCGCCAAGAGAAAATTAGCCCCCGTAATCCCCACACCCGCTTGAAGGTATTGATCACGCAATAAATTTCTTGCGTGCAGTGTAAGCGCTTCGGGACTTGCATGCAGATCCGTGCCAAGCTTACGGTGAAACAAGGCGGCCACATCTTCCTTCGATTTGTGCATTGCCGGTGTAACGATATGATAGGGAGGCTCCTCATCCAATTGTTGAATGTACTCGCCCAAGTCCGTTTCAACCACGCGAATGCCATTCGTCTCCAATCCTTGATTTAAATGAATTTCCTCCGTAACCATGGATTTGGACTTGACCACGAGCTTGGTTCGATGACGGCGAACAACCTCCAATACAGCCTCTAACGCTTCCGAAGAATCAGTGGCCCAAACAACCTTCACGCCGTTATCTCGAGCTGCGGATTCGAAACGTAATAAGTTAGTTTCCAAATGCTCTATCGCCTTCCATCGGATCTCGGCTGCCCGGTCTCTTGCCAATTCCAAATCACGATAATCCTCAACGCCTCTTGTGACGGCTTGATGATACCGCCCCATATTGAAATTTATTTTCCGACGGTGATCTTGGTCAAAGCCCTTGTTGGACGTAACCGACTCGAATTTTTGGGCCTTGTTCAAAGTTCCTGACATTTTATGGACCTTCGATTGAATTTACCGAATCAATAAGTTCAATCCTCCTCAAATGGCGACCACCTTCGAAAGGAGTTTGCAAAAAGGCTTGCACAATATTCCAAGCATCTTCTTGGCCCAGGAAACGGGCAGGAAGGCAAAGTACATTGGCATTGTTATGCAAACGTGCCAAAGTGGCTATTTCAACATTCCAACACAAAGCCGCCCGAATTCCCCGGAACCTGTTAGCGCTCATGCAGACCCCATTTCCGGATCCGCACAACAGTATTCCCAAGGCAGAGTTAATATTCTTGAGAACACCCGAAGCCAAAGCAGAGGAGATGCCAGGATAATCCACCGATGCTTCGTTCGGACAACCCAAATCAACTACGGTATGAGTCAATTGAAGTTGACCCACTAAATATTCCTTCAAGGAAAAGCCCGCATGATCCGATCCGATAATAAGCGTTGGATGAACGATTGACATATCGCAAAGTTACGGTTCAGGTCCTCATGGATGACTTGGCAACCACCCAAATGGCCATTTCATACAGCAAAATCATGGGCAATGCCAAGATCAGCATACCCCCTACATCCGATGGAGTCAAGGCGGCAGCGATGAATAAATTGATCACAATCGCATAACGACGGTTAGCCCTCATCCAAGGTGCGGTGATTAAACCAACCATTCCCAAAAAATAGGCCAAGACCGGCAATTCAAAAATCAAACCGGCAGACAAAACCATCATCGTCAGCGTGGAAATATAAGAGCCCAAAGCGATGGTGTTCACCACCTCAGCGCTAACCGAATATTGACTGAGGAATAGTATGCTCATTGGGCTTAGCACAAAATACCCGAAGGCGCAACCCACGTAAAACAAAGCAATTACCGCGATGATTAATTTCCTGGAGGCATAAAATTCTTTGTCCCTCAAGGCAGGAGAAATAAATCGCCAAATCTCCCAAATCAAATAAGGAAAAATCAGAATCACCGCCCCCACTATCGAAACATAGAAATGTTGCATGAGTTGTCCGGTCAAATCCAAATTAACCAATTGCATTGGCAACGCCTTCACGCACCATGCACGACCCTGACCCCAATATTCTCCTAAGGAACAAACCCAACGATAGGTTATAAAATCCGGGCGCTTGGGTCCAAGCAATACCAAATCAAAAACCCAAGCTTTTTGACTAAAAAGAAAAATGACCGCTACGAACAAAGCCAATACCGAACGCCACAAATGGGCCCTCAGGGCATCAAGATGCTCCAGGAACCCCATAGAGCGATCCTTCTTTTCGAATTGATCCGTGTACGCCAAGCCTATTGAGGGCATGAAGATACCCTCTCTCCCCCCAAAAATAGGACCCTTAAGATGTTTTCTTGGACTGTACGTCCAAACGCAATTCCTGGGCCTTGGCCTTTAGGTTTTGCAAACCTTTGCGCACCCTGGTGCCGGCTGCCGCGTTGGTTTTGTCGTAGAATTTCTCGAAATCTTTCTCCATTTCTAGAACGGCATTCAAGAGGGATTGATAAGGATTCATAGGCTAATGTTTTATTAGGTCTAAGATAATTAAATCATTAATGCGATAATAACATTTCAGCAAAAAAAAATCCCACTACCCCTAATACCTGCCTCATACGACCACAATTCCTTCGTTTTGATACGCACCAGCCTCCAAATTGGCTGCAATGGCAGAAAATGCCTGCAAGGTATGGTCTACATCGGCCATGGAATGGCCAGCGGTCGGAATAAGACGTAGCAAGATGACCCCCTTGGGAACGACCGGATACACCACCACAGAACAAAAAATACCCCATTTCTCACGTAATTCCGCCACAAGCCCGGTAGCCTCCCCCAAAGTGCCGTTCAAAATGACAGGAGTTACTGGCGATTGAGTCTGACCCAAATTGAAGCCTCGGGATTTAAGCCCAGACTGCAAGGCATTCACAATAGACCATAAGTTTTGGCGAAATTCTGGATTGCTCCTCATCAAATCGAGACGCTTCAGGGCACCTTTCACAATGGGCATCGGCAAAGATTTCGCGAAAATTTGCGAACGCATATTGTAACGAAGATGTCGAATCACACCTACCGAGCCTGCCAAAAAGCCACCCACAGAGGCCATGGCCTTGGCAAAGGTTCCAAAATACAAGTCTACCCCATGGGTCACTCCCAAATGAGCCGGAGTACCTTCCCCGTCGGGCCCCATCACACCAAAGCCGTGTGCATCATCTACCATTAATCGGAAATCAAATGATTCCTTGAATGCAACCACCTCTTTCAGGGCCCCCATCGCCCCGGTCATCCCAAAAACCCCCTCGGTGATCACCAAAATGGCCCCTAATCCTCCTTGTTCAGCCAGCACTTTGGTGGCCCGCTGCAATTGAGTACGCAGACTATCCATGTCATTATGTCGAAAGACAAAACGTTTGCCTGCATGCAAACGAACCCCGTCCACAATGCAAGCATGCGATTCTGCATCATAAACGATGATATCATGACGGTCCACCAAGGCATCAATGGCTGAAACCATGGCCTGATAGCCATAATTCACCAAAAGACCCGACTCGTACCCCACATAGGAAGCGAGTTCACGCTCCAATTGTTCGTGCGCATCGGAATTCCCTGACATCATACGAGCCCCCATTGGCCAAGCCATACCATATTGTGTCGTTGCCTCGGAGTCGGCTTGCCTCACTTCGGGGTGATTGGCGAGCCCCAAATAATTATTCAAGCTCCAAACCAGGTTTTCGCGACCTCTGAACCGCATATGTGGGCCGATTTCACCTTCCAATTTGGGGAACATGTAATAACCCTCCGATTCTTTTGCGTGCTGCCCTAATGGTCCAGGTCGTTTTTCGAGTTTATGCCAAAGATCCATATGATACCAAAATACGAAAATGCTCGATTAGATGTTATTCCTTGAATTACGGGTTGCCTAACGTAAAATACGTTTATTTACCTCTAAATTAAGTAAATTTGCACTTTCTTTCTTCCACTATGCCTACAGCTATCCATTTCCTAAACGTTAAGCCCTTCAAGGGCTTCTCATGTAGGCAGTGGGTGCTGGTCTGCCTCCTTTCGCTGGGATTGGTATCCTGCGACTCTTACAGCAAAATTCTCAAGAATCCCAACCTTACCTTCAAGTACGGTAAAGCCAAAGAATTTTATCTCAAAGGCGAATATTTCAAGGCCCAACCCCTACTCGAAGAATTGGTATCGGCATACCGGGGCTCCGAACTATCCGAGTCCATCTACTACTACTATGCCTATTGCGATTTTCAAATGGGGGCCTATCTGACTGCAGCATACCATTTCAAGCAATTTAACCAGCTTTTTCCCGCCAGCCCCAAGGTCGAAGAAATGGATTTCATGTTCGCCTACTGCATGTACATGGACTCTCCCATCTATGCCCTTGATCAGTCCAATTCCCTCAAGGCCATAGAGGGGTTGCAGTTGTTTGTCAACAAACATCCCAATAGCCTCCGGGTAGATCAATGCAATTTCATTATTGAACAACTCCGCGACAAAATGAGGCTCAAAGCATACGAAGCCGCGATGTTGTTTTACCGCATGGAAGATTACCGAGCGTCTGCAGTTAGTCTGAAGCAATTGCTTGTCGAATACCCCGACTTGGCGGACCGCGAAAAAATCAAATGGTTGATCACAGAGTCCTATTATAAACTAGCCTCCAACAGCATAGAATCCAAAAAAGGCCTACGCTTTGAACAAGTCATCTTGGCCCACGAAGCGCTAGAGGAGGAGTTCCCCAATTCTGTTTATAAAACTCAAAGTCGAGCTATGGCCCGGGAGGCCAAAGCCTATCTCACCAAATCCAATCCGTCTTAGACTACGCATCTTTAAATAAACCTTGGCAAGATTCATTTTGATAAGTTCGCTATTTACCGCATAAGAATTCTTAAAAATAATTTAACAACGAATAAATAATTAAATCCACCAAAACACTTATCATGTCACAACCTAACAACACCATCACCCGGAGTCTTCGCGACTTGGAACAAAGTACCGGAAATGTTTATGAGGCCGTTGCAGTCATTTCTAAGCGCAGTAACCAAATCGCTTCCAAAGTCAAAGAAGAATTAAACTCAAAATTGGCTGAATTTGCAACTCCTGCTGATACGCTCGAAGAAGTTTACGAAAATCGTGAGCAAATCGAAATTTCCCGTCAATACGAGCGCATGGCTAAGCCGACCTTGCAGGCAATCGAAGAGTTCAAACAAGGTAAAATTTATTACCGAAACGATTCCAAGAACAAAAAAGCCTAAAATCAAGATATGCCTGCCGGCAAGAAAGTTCTGATAGGCATTAGCAGCAGCATTGCTGCCTACAAAATTTGCGGGCTGGTTCGTGAACTTGTGCGGTCTGGTGCCGAAGTTCAGATTGTTTTGACCCCCTCAGCCCAAGAATTTGTAACACCGCTCACCCTAAGTACCTTAAGTGGTAGGCCCGTTTACACCAACCTAGTCCAAAACAAGGAAGGCGAATGGGTCAACCATGTAACCCTTGGCCTGTGGGCTGATTTGATTTTGGTGGCACCATGCACGGCCAATACCTTGGCAGCAATGGCCAGTGGTTCGTGCAACAACTTGTTGCTGGCAACAGTTCTGTCTGCACGCTGTCCTGTTTCAGTGGCCCCAGCCATGGACCACGATATGTTCCTTCACCCCACTACTCAGGCTAATCTCCAAAGGTTGAAAGATCTTGGTTACCGTATTCTCGCACCGGGTATAGGGGAGCTCGCTTCTGGCTTGATTGGTGAAGGCCGTATGGCAGAACCCGAAGAATTGTTGAAAGCCATTCGAGAAATCCTTCTAGGGGATTCTTTTCTTCAAGGTCAACGTGTTTTGGTAACCGCTGGTCCGACTCGAGAATACCTTGACCCCGTTCGCTATATCACTAATCGATCCTCCGGCAAAATGGGTGTGGCTTTAGCAGAAGCCTTGGCTGACCGTGGCGCCCAAGTTGAGCTCATTTATGGGCCAGGAACTGAACTATGCCGACACCCA
>SYHX01000066.1 GCA_005799025.1 Bacteroidota bacterium
TCCAAGAAACCTCCAGCGCCATGACCGTAAAGAATGACTATGCCATCACGTGGCCGGATCTGTTGACCGAACCTTACAAGTCGGTCAAGGGCAGAGCCTGGACCAAGGTCAACAAGGCAATAGGCGCGGCTTTGGGGGTTACGGAGCCCTGCGTTTTTGCTCTTCTCATGATGGTCGATGCCCATCTTCAGAACGAGGACGAAATTCCTGCAGAGGTCCTGAACAAGTTCCCCACGAGGGTTCTAAGCGTGGGTGAATACCAAAAGGCGATTGCAATCCTGCGCAAAAAAGGCCTACTCGGCGATCCAACCAAAAAAATGAGAAGGGACCGGGATGAGGTCCTGGGTACGTTTGTCCCCAATCAAGCCCTGATTAGCTTCCTGCTGAGCGGGAAATCCGATTATCTCGAATTGATGAACCCCAAAGAGGCCAATGAGGACAATCTACTCCGAATGACTCTGCTATGCACCCATGAATCCAGCAATCCCTTCGATGAAGCGGAGAGTTCGGCGAAATTGTACGCCGAAATTGCAAACCAGCAGGCCAATCCTTTGATCAAGGCCATGAATAAGTCCCGTTACACATTGCGCGAGCAGGTTACGGTCCTGCTGGCCATTGGGCATCGTTTGAACGGCAAAATGGAAATGCCCTTGCGGCAATTGGTGGATCAAGCCTTTGATGATCCGCTGGAACAACTCACCACACACAACGAGTGGTCTAGAGTGAACTCCTCTCTTTTTGCGGCAGGAAAACGCCTTCTCCTACCCAGCCAAAAGAATGATCAAAAAGTAACCCATGTTCGCTTGAATACCGAGGCGATCCTACCTCTTGTCCCCGGTAAGCTCGTCGATTCGTTGGAACTCCAAGTACCCGATACCGCCATGCTTACGATTGAAAGGTGGACCAACATCCCCGAAATCGAGCTTTTTTACCCCAAGACTTTCTTCAAACAGGTTGAAAAACTGAGTCAGACCTTGGAGGAACGTAACCTCAACCGGTATTTCGACCGGTTGAAGTCCCTCAACATGTTACCAAGTTTGATGGTGATGTTGAGTGGGTCGCCTGGTACCGGGAAGACCGAATTGTGCCGACAGCTTGCTCGTTTGCATCAACGAGACTTGGTCTTGGTCAACCTCAGCGCCATTCGCAGCAAATGGTACGGCGAAACCGAAAAATGTGTTGAGCGTTTATTTTCGGCCATACGTGCCACCCAGGATGCCATGGATCGAATGCCTTTGGTTCTGTTCAACGAGGCAGACTCGTTCTTCATTTCAAGGGGGAAAGGTGGGCCCTCGTCCAACGTGTCCAACACCGAAAACACCTTGGTCACGATGTTTCTGGAGATGCTTGAACGATGCGAGGGCCTGTTTCTTGCCACCACCAACCACACCGAATCCATGGACCCGGCCTTCGAGCGCCGTTGGGCCTTCAAACTGACCGTCCCCAACCCGGATGACGAAACCAAGTTCCTTCTTCTGCAGAAATCCTTGGGCGGATTGGTCAAAGAAACCACCCTTCGGCACTGGTCCCAGCACTACCAATTCACCGGCGCTCAGCTCAGGAATGTGCAACGCAAGCTCCTCTTGTACCATGAATCCGACCTGACCCCTGAGCTCTTGGAAGAAATCCTGAACCAGGAACTCAACGGTTGGAAAATATCCAAGCCACTCCACCGCGCCCAAATCGGAGGATTCCGAGCCGCCTAATTCCACCTCCAATGACCCCAAAAACCCTTTCGAAAAGCGATTTTCAACTGGCCTCCACATGCGAGCAGAAGTTGATCTACAAAAAACGTGGCTACCCTACCGCCGGAGACTCGGACGGATACATGCAGATGCTGTCGGAAGGTGGCTATGTGGTTGGCAAAATGGCCACCCTTCTCTATGAGGATGGGAGGGAAATTTCCGCGGACCGGACGGAGGATTGTGTGAATCAAACCAGGGATTGGCTCGCCCATACTGCACAGGGTACTTTGTTCGAAGCGGCCATTCTCTCCAATCAAAAACTGGTACGGATTGATATTCTGGAGAAAACCGAGAATCGCCTTCACCTCATCGAAGTCAAGGCCAAAAGTCACGATTCCGATGACGAAAAAGAATCAGCCAAAAAGCTAAAGAAATATATCGACGATGTCGCTTACCAGTATTTGGTGCTAAGTGAAGCTTTTCCCAGCTACGAAATCCAATGCTCCCTGTTGATGCCCGACAAGGCAAAACTCACAACGATTGATGGTCTGGCCGGATGGTTTCGTGTCTTGCCCAATCAAGAAATACCAAACGAAGCCAGCTTAGAGATTGAGGAATTACCTGCTCGTCAAAGGCCTAACTTTCGCCGTCCGCAGGTAGAGTTCATCTACGAAAACGACCCAAACAGGGAAACCTATATCCAGAGGCTTCGTGACGAAGGAATACTAAGCACCTTGGATATCACCCTGAAGGTTCGCGAAAGGCAAACTGAAATGGAGGCCATGGCCGATCGCTTTTTGGAAATTCTTAATCAAGAAACCATTGGGAAATCAGCGCCCCTATGCAAAGCTTGCAAAGCCTGCGAATTCAACCCAAGCAATGCAACGCCCAACGGTTACCTGGAATGTTGGGGTGACCTGGGCAAGACCACACCGCATATTTTTGATTTGTATTACGGCGGTAGCATTGGGCATCATACCAAAGGCTATTATTTGGATCAACTGATCCATGAGAAAAAAGTTTCTTTGTTCGAAATTGATTTCGAAAAGCTCAAGAATTCCGAAGGTGTTTACTCCTCCAGAGGCGAAAGGCAAATTCTCCAAATCACCCAAACTCATCAAAATCAAGAATGGTTATCCCCTGAGCTAAAAGCTCAAATGCGAAATTGGAAGTACCCCCTGCATTTCATTGATTTTGAAACCTACACCGGTGCGATTCCCTTTCACCAGGGGATGAGACCCTACGAAACGATCGCCTTTCAGTGGAGTTGCCATACCATAGCCGAAACGGGATTCGCACCCGTCCATTCCGAATGGATCCACACCGCTTCTAAGTTCCCCGACCCCAACGAGTACCCGAACATTGAATTTGCTCGTTCGCTCATGCGTCAAATCGGCAATGATGGAACCCCCTTCATGTGGGCTAGCCACGAGAATACCGTTTTGAGATCAATCCTCGAACGCATGGAAGCGCAAAGTCACCCGGATTTAGCATTGCGCAAATGGTTAACCGGAATGACCCACTTCGCTAGCAAAACCAAAGACCGTAGCCGCGATAGAAAAGGCCGCCTGGTGGACATGAATAACCTGACCGCCCAATACTACTTTCATCCGGACATGAAAGGAAGAACCTCTATCAAAAAGGTTCTGCCTGCCGTGTGGTCGGCCCATCGTTACCTCCATGAGGTGATTGCCTTTCGAGATTACGCTCCCACCGAATTCGAACAGGGCCTGATCGACCCCGATGAAACTTTGGTGGCGGTCAATCCTAGCATCGAATGGAAGGACGCTGAAGAAGTTATCCGCGGTGGAACCGCTGCCATGCGGGCCTATCAACGCATACGATTTGATCACACATTGAATGACACAGACCGGCAAGAACTACGAAACCAACTCCTCCAATACTGCAAACTCGATACCATGGCCATGGTCATCATCGCCCATCATTGGGGGTTGAAATAAACCTTTCGTAACCTCAAAATCAAACTTATAAACCCAATAAACATGCCCGAAAACAACCAATCCAACAACAACGCAGTTCAATTACCTGGCCCTAACCCACCAGAGAAATTCTCGATCGAACCTCAAATCGTCCATTACCTCGACGAGTACCACTCGAAGTCTATCTATGAGGATTTGGTTAATCCGACGACAGCGAATGAATTTTGGCGTAGGACAGGCAACATGAAGGCGATTAACGATATCCTGAAAGACAACGACCTATTTAAAACATCCAATTACAGGGCCTTGGAAACAAAAGTCCTTGCATTAGCAGAATTGAACAAATGCTATCCCAACATTGACTATGTTTTTTCTGTAAACAATCAGATGGAAGATCCTTACAAGGACAACTACGAAACCCTATCAAAAATGGGATGGAGAAGGCATATTTTCAATATCCTGCATGCCATTCGATCGGATTACAGAAACTTCGAGCATTGGGTGGAACGCTACGAAACATTTTTGTTTGTCTACGACATTCACCGAAAGGGGGATGATCCAGACGGTGTTTTGGAGGGGCTTCAAAAATTAGAACTACTTTAGATTTCCATCTGAAATAACCAGTTTATCAAGGAATTTAGAAAATATCGGCTTCAAAGCAAGATGAATAAAAAACGTTCCCTATCAATTATCGGGCTAATTCTCCTGATCCTTCTGGGCGTGGATTGGGTTATGGCCACCCCTTTTTCGTCTCTGGCGGTCGATCCGGCGCGTTACCGCATCGAAGTGCATTGGAAAGACCATAACGGAGACCTGCTGGGGGATTTGGGACGACTCAAAACTTTCGTGGAAAGCTCCAACGTTGCCCAGGGCCGCAGAAAAATGGTATTGGGCATGAATGCCGGCATGTACCTCGCAACGCCCAACGGTCATCCCATGGGGCTGTTAGTGGTCAACGGTCGTCAAGGCTGTTGCAAAGCCTCGAGCCACGGAAAATTGATATTGAGGCAAGGGGCCTCTCGAAATTCAAATTTCTATGTGCAACCCAACGGAGTTTTCTACATCACCAAATCGGGCAAGGCCGGCGTTTGCAAGTCCACGGAATTCAGCAGGGCCAGGGAGATTCAATGGGCAACGCAGTCCGGGCCCATGCTGCTTGTCAACGGGCAAATCAGCCGAGCCAAGGCGTTTGCCTCGACGTCATCCAGCAAAACCATCCGTAACGGGGTCGGCATACGGAAGGACGGTCGTGTTGTGATGGCAATTTCCAATCGACCCGTCAATTTTCATGAATTCGCCCTGTACATGCAGCAACAAGGTTGCATCAACGCCCTTTACCTCGATGGCGGCATTTCGGCCATGCACTGTCCCCGCCTTGGACGTTTTGGTCAAGGCCGCAAATTGGGGCCCCTACTAGCGGTGGTGGAGGATTGAAAGCGCAGCATGGAAATCCTGTCCTTTTAGAAAGCTTTACCAACCTTAACGGAAAAACCAAGTAAATAGTCCCTGCCACTGGGCCAATATTGCGGGCCGGCATCCACGCTTAGAACAAAGTTGCTCCTGCTGAGGTAGTTCAAACCGATGGGCACATAGGCTGAAGTCATTACAGCAATCATAGGAATGACCATCACCCCATAGGAAAAGCCCGTTTTGAATCCCAATTGTCCCGGTCTCATCGCCGGCAAATAGACATTGGCTCCGGCCGATGCTCCAATGAATCCGATCGTTGCTTCCAGGCCAAGATTTGGGCTAAGTAATCTTTCGTAACCTAGACCCGCTAACGGAAACACAAAACCAGCCCTTGCACTGACGATATTCTTTTCATCTGTGGCTGATTCATTCCTCGAGTATCCCGCTTCTTGACCAAATCGTTTGCTTATCGACAAGCCAAGCCAAGGCGAAAATTTACTGGAATTCGGATCCGCGCCGGGCCTTAAATGTTCATAAAGAAGTCCATAGTTCAGGCTGTATTGGAAATTAGAATTGCCGAAATAGGAAACCCCCACCGGAATATGAAAGATCGGATAGGAATCATAAATGTATCCGCCATAGAACCCTGTATGGAAGGCGAATCGACCCTCACCGGGATTGGTCAGGTAGTAGTCAAAACCCGCCCCACTGGATAACAACCCAACACCCAATTCCAGCGATAGTCTTTCGGTCAACATCTGACCATACGATAACCCCAAAGGCCATGCCGGAGGCCCAAAAACCTTGACCGAAACACTCTGCGCCTTGATCCCGCCGCTTGAAGACCACCTATTCCCTGCAGTTAACAGACCCGGCGCGAATAGGAGAAGGAAAATGGCGAGTAGATTTCTTGACATTGTTTTGGGGTTGTTATTTGGAATAATAATTTGAA